>CAZCSZ010000092.1:0-5139 GCA_964501305.1 uncultured Ruminococcus sp. | reverse complement strand
GCCGTGGTTGCATCGGCGGCAAGTGAATTAACCGCAAAGGCTCCGAGAGCCGCAACAAGCATAACCGAGGCGAGAAGAACGCTCAGTATTTTCTTGGTCATATTGTCCTCCTGTCGGATTATTCCGCTGAGCTTACGCTATTGTTGCGAGAAGTGTACCCGTATCAACGGTAGAACCTTTGGAGGTGGATACCGTTACTGTGCCGGCGCAAGGGGAGAATAATTCGTTTTCCATTTTCATTGCTTCGAGAATAAAGAGAAGGTCGCCTTCCTCTACATGCTGACCGTTTTCAACTGCAACGGAAAGTATTGTTCCGGGCATGGGGCAAAGAACTTTCTCGCCGCCTGCGGGGGCAGCCTTAGTGGGAGCAGCCTCAACGGGAGCAGCCTCAACGGGAGCAGCTTGTGCGGGAGCCTCTTTGACAGCGGCTTTCGCTTCATCAACATCGCACACCTCAAGGGTGATTTCGTACATAGTACCGTTTACATTAACCTTATACATTTTCATTGTTGTGTCCTCCGACTTTGATTAGTTTAAATTTTTCTTATTGAGGTAATACGGATAGCGGAAACATCCTCTCCGAGCTCCTCGGCAACAGCCGCAGATACAGCGGCGATAAGCTCCTGCTTATTGGGGATGAAATCCGGAGTGGGAGCGGGTGCGGGAGCAACGGCTTCCTTCTTCGGTTCATCCTTTATAAAAGCATTGCATATAGCACCCATAAGATAGCAGATAAGTATCAGAAAAACAAGTCCGATAAATACTATTGCCAATCCTATTACGATGACAAACCAGGTAGGAATTTGCATGATTATATCCTTTCTTAAAGCATTATTCATTTAGATCAAAAAATCAAATTCATTATATTATATCACGCAAATATTTCACGGTTCAATACGCCGCCTGTTTTGTTTACAGTTTGTTTACAACATTACTCCCGACATACTCACATTATTAAAGAAGCGACTTGTTTTTTTGTGCCGCACGGTATATAATAATACCGAAAGCGATACTCAAACCACAGTTTGCATTAAAAATATACAATCGGAGATAATATGTTTGTTTTTGAAAGAGGAATATGGAAAAGCACAGCGCTGCGTAATACACAAGTGCGGCACGCCTTTACAACAAGACTTGGTGGTGTATCCTTGACACCTTACACAAAGTCCATGAATATCGGTTTTAACAGAGGGGACGGCGACTCCACCGTAAAAGAAAACATACGCATACTGTGTAACACGGCAGGGCTTGACTACGGCGGCTTATGTGCCTCTCCTCAGTATCACTCGTCATATGTACGTTGTGTAACCGAAGAAAACAGGCTTGAGGGAATTGAATGCGAAAACACAGACCCTTCGGACGGATTTGTGACTGACTGCTCGGGAATATCGGTGCTTGTACGTTCAGCTGACTGCGTGCCGATGCTCTTTCAAGGCCAAAAGGAAAACGGCTCACCTGTTGTCGGTGCGGTTCATGCAGGATGGCGGGGAACGGTTTACGGCATTGCGGCGGAATGTATAAGCAAAATGAAAGAGCTCGGCGTTATCGAAAGCTCGGTGTATGTTGCCGTCGGGCCGTGCATCGGGCCGTGCTGCTTTGAGGTGAGGGACGACTTTATAGAAGCGGTAATAACTACAAAAGGGAAAAACTTCGCAGACAGACATATTCAAAAAGCAGGCTCTGCATTCCACGCCGATCTTATCTCCATGAACACCGAAACACTTCGAGAGGCGGGAGTCGGTATAGGGCACATAGATGTGCTTAATGAGTGCACGGCGTGCAAGCCGTACCTTTACCATTCCCATAGAGCCACAGGCGGAAAAAGGGGCACCGGTGGGGCTGTTATCGGCATTGTTTGAGTGCTTTTATATTTGAGTAGTTTGAGTTTTAAAAAATATATTGCAAATAACGAAAATTGTGGTATAATAGACGTAGCAAGTTGCTCTCGCAACTTCATCGGCCTACGCCGAATCCGTGCATCGCACGGCTACATCATTGACGGTCTCGCAAAAATGCCCTTGCAAGCAAACATTTTTGCTTCGTGGTATAATAGACGTAGCAAGTTGCTCTCGCAACTTCATCGGCTTACGCCGAGCCATGCAATAAGCGGTGCAATATTCAACTGCATTTTAAACCTGTCATTTATGCCTTTGCGGCAAAAAAGTCCGAGGCATACAATATAATAAAGTCACAAAGCAAAAGGAGCGGAGTATTATGGAAAAGAAAGTTAATGTTTGGAAAATTGTTATTGTGTCTGCATGCGTTGCAGCTGCTGTGGCGGCAATTGCCATTACAGCATACAAGCTCTTCAAAAAGTATTTCAAGATTTCATTTGACTGCGGAGAGGACTGCGATTGCTGCGACGGCGACTGCTTCTGCGACGGCTTCGACGACGATTGCATACCCGAGTGTTGCTTCGACGAAGAAATGTGCGAAGAAGCTTAAGCATTCCGAAAATTTAAAATGCGGAGGGATAACTCTCTCCGCATTTTAAATTGCAGAATGCATTCATACGTCACATTTGAATTCATATAATTCAGCTGAAAACAAACGGAGAATGTTATGAAAAGACCCGAAATTCTATCTCCGGCGGGAGATTTCGAAAAGCTGAGGGCGGCAGTCAAATACGGCGCCGATGCCGTGTATCTTGCCGGTGTAGCATTCGGCATGCGCGCCGCCTCAAATAACTTTACAAACGAAGAGCTGAAAGAGGCTCTCGAATACACTCACAAAAGAGGCGTTAAGCTCTATGTTACAGTGAACGTTATGCCGAGAGACAGCGAATACGCCGAACTTGAGAAATATCTTCATTTTCTCGGCGAAATCGGTGTGGATGCCTTTATAATATCCGACCTCGGCGTCATGGCACTTGCGAAGGAGGTAGCCCCGAATGTCGAGATACATATTTCAACTCAGGCAAGTATCGTTTCGGCATCAACATGCCGTGCATGGAGTAAACTCGGCGCAAAGCGAATTGTGCTCGCAAGGGAGCTGACGCTTAGCGAAATATCACAAATCAGGAAAGCCCTTCCCGAAGAAACAGAACTTGAAGTGTTTGTCCACGGGTCAATGTGTATTGCCTACAGTGGCAGATGCCTGCTCAGCCGATATCTTATAGGCAGAGATGCAAATCACGGAGCTTGTGCCCAATCTTGCAGATGGGTTTACAGAAACACCGATTGTGAAATCGAAGTTGCCGAAGAAAAGCGCCCTGATGTTCCCCTGCCCGTTGTACAGTCAAAAGGCGACACATTTGTCATGTCAAGCCGTGATATGTGCATGATAGAGCACATACCCGAACTCGTTGAAGCCGGAATATCCAGTTTCAAGCTTGAAGGTCGTGTACGCAGTGCATATTATACCGCAGTTGTCACAAATACGTATAAAATGGCGCTTGACAGATATTTTGATGACCCGAATTCATATTCTTTTAACCCGCTTTGGATGAAGGAACTTTGCAGTGTGAGTCATAGACAATACGATACGGGATTTTTCTTCTCTCCCCCGCACGAGAACGCAAACACCGTAGATGACATGGGCTACATAAGAGAAAAGGCGTACCTTGCAACTGCACTTACGGACTCCGATTCCGACGGATATGCAACATTTACACAGAGGAACAAGTTCACAGCAGGCTCTCCCGTCGAGCTTTTAACAGTCGGGAAAACCGGAATTGCTTTTGCGGCAAACAGCATAACCGACGAAAACGGGAATGCCATTGATTCAACTCCGCACCCGAGTCAAATATTCAAACTTCACTGTCCCGTCAAGGTCACCGCAGGCGATATTTTGAGAGGCGGAGACGTTGACTGAACACAGACGAACCGAAAGCGCTGTGAATCAGCTTAATTTTTCACAGTTTTGGACATTTTAACTTTGAAGTGCATCGTTTAAGCGGCGGACTTTGCAGTGTCCGAGAAAGGAAACATGATGATTATACACGAAATAATCAAAGCAATTTTGCTCGGAATAATCGAAGGAATTACCGAGTGGTTGCCTGTCAGTTCAACAGGTCATCTGTTGCTTTTTGACAATATAATGCCTCTCAACCAAAGTGAGGCGTTCAGAAATATGCTTGTAGAGGTAATACAGCTCGGCGCAATTTTGTCCGTCGTTATAATATTCTTCGGCAGACTCAACCCGTTTTCGACTAAAAAAACCTCGCTTGCGAAAAAAACAACGTGGAATATGTGGCTTAAAATAATTATAGCTGTTATACCCGGTGGAGTTGCGGTCATTGTCCTCAAATTTTTAAATTTCGACCTCCCCGACAATCCTTTTCTAATAGCCGGAACGCTGTTCGTATACGGTATAGCCTTCATTGTTATAGAAAGAGCAAGAAAAAACAAGCCGTACAGAGTCGATTCGGCGGACAGTTTAAGCTATAAAGACGTTTTGCTTATAGGCACTTTTCAGGTGCTGTCCATAGTTCCGGGGACTTCCCGAAGCGGTTCGACAATTCTCGGAGGCATGCTCCTCGGAGTATCAAGAACAGCCGCGGCGGATTTTTCGTTCTTTCTCGCAATCCCCGCAATGCTCGGAGCATCCGGAATCGAGGTTCTGTCATTTATAAAGGACTTGGCAAGCGGTACGGATAATATAGTTTTCGGCGCAGAGCAGGCAATAATACTCACTGTTGCTTCGCTTGTGTCATTTGCAGTATCATTCATATCGATAAAGTTCCTTATGAATTTCGTAAAGAAGCACAGCTTCGAAGCGTTCGGATGGTACAGAATTGCTCTTGCCGTTCTCGTGGTTCTTTTCTTCTCACTGTCTAAATAACCAACTTCACGAACAAAAGCGGTTTTTACCCGAATCGGGCAAAAACCGCTTTTTAGTATCAGTTTAAATTAAAGCTCATCGTCAACTTCTTCGTCAAGGTCAGCGTCCTCGTTTGCTGTGTTGACGGTTTCAACTTCGATTTCGGTTTCCTCATCCGTATCAAAGCCACAGTCTTCGTCGTCATCCGGCTTTTCGGGAAGTTTCTTGCCGCAGTGCGGACAAAATACAAATTCACCGCTTACACTGTTTTTGCAGCCGTCGCAGACAACCTTACCCCTGAGATTGAGGCGCTTCTCTATAAGTTCATCCAAATGGTCGCTGAGGCTGTGAACAGTTGCAACATTTACCGAGAAGGCC
>CAZCSZ010000091.1:0-5158 GCA_964501305.1 uncultured Ruminococcus sp. | reverse complement strand
GTACGGCCTTGAAGGTTCAACATCGGTTATTCCGAGTTTCGGTGCGCACTTAACTTTCAAAAAGCGCTCAAGGGCAAGAAAAGAATACGTTCCGAGCCACGGAAAAAGGCACCACACCTTTCCTTTGACCGTAGTTTCTCCGCCAAGGCAGATGAGAGGTTTTTCGATAACTCCCGAATTCTCGGCAGTTCTCCGTGCCTGCATAAGTCTCGCCGTTGCGTTGTGCATGAGATAGGGGTATGTCTTGTCCTCTCTGAGTACCTCTCGCATTCTTTCAAGCACTCTTGTGTTTATGTCTCCTGGACAGTCTCCGAAATAGGCGGGGACTTTTCCTTTAACCGGTGAGCAATAGACAAGGTGTCTTTTGTAATCTATTTCTTCAACAAGCCATACATGTCCCGCAAGAGCGATTTTTTCTCCAGCGGGTGGTGGCATAACCACAGTACCCAGCTCTTCCGAATTACAGCGCACGGTGAATTCCTCGTTTTCGGCAAATACAGCATAGAACTTAAAGGAATTTACCTGCCGTTCTCCCGCAAGTCCGAGAATGAGACCGCCGGTTTCGGTTCTTTCAATATGGTCTGTTTCGATAAGGTGTCGGAGCAGAACTCTGTAATCATCCTTCGTGATTTTAAAGAAAGGAGCAAGAGAAAGTACTTTCGCGGCAAGCTCGGCAGGATAAGTCTCGCCCGAGGATGCAAGAGTGGACATTGTTTGATGGTATAAAAGACTGTAGGGAAGTCTGTCAAGCCGAGGAGGTTCAACCCATTTTTCTTCTCTGTACAGTTGAACCAATGCTACTCCCTGCAGCAGTTTCCACGGTACCGTAGTCGGGAACATGGCTCTCATTTCGGGCATATCCTCCCTCATGACAAACCACATTTCGGGAGGCGCCCCCCTTCTGCCCGTTCTCCCCATTCTCTGAAGAAACGAGGACACGGTGTACGGTGCATCTATCTGAAAAGCTCTTTCAAGTCGTCCTATATCTATTCCGAGTTCAAGAGTGGCGGTAGTTACCGTCGTCATGAAGTTTTCGTCATCCTTCATTGCCGTCTCGGCGGTTTCCCTGAACGATGCGGAAAGATTGCCGTGGTGAATAAGAAAACGGTCGACCTCACCGTTCTTTTCACAGTAACTTCTGAGAGAAGCGGTGACTGCCTCGCACTCTTCACGTGAATTGACAAAAACAAGGCATTTCCTATGCTTCGTATGTTCGAATATATATCCCATTCCGGGGTCGGCGTTAAGAGGCGCTTTGTCAGTGGATTCTTCGGGAACGTCGAGAGCACCTTCTATATATGTGTTTTCCGCCGCCTGCGGCCCCGCATTATAAAAGTGTTCCATTGAAATACGCCATTTTACCGGCGGCGCTTCTATTTTCGGAATAACGGTCCCACGTCCGGTTCCCGCCGCAAGAAAAGCTCCCGTTTTTTCAAGGTCGCCGACGGTGGCGGAAAGTCCTATTCTTCTCGGATTGACGTTTGCAAGACGGCAGAGGCGCTCGATAAGACACAGAGTCTGTGCGCCTCTGTCACCTCTCATCATGGAGTGCACCTCATCAATCACGATAAAGCGCAGGTCGGAGAACAATCTCGGTATATCGGAGTGACGTCTCATGAGCATAGCTTCAAGGGATTCCGGCGTTATTTGAAGAATACCGGATGGATTTTTCAACAATTTGCTTTTGTGAGATGCGGAAACGTCACCGTGCCAATGCCAAACAGGGATGTCAACTTGCTCCAAAAGCTCATCAAGCCTTAAAAATTGGTCGTTTATAAGGGCTTTGAGAGGCCCTATATACAGCGCACCGACTGATTTCGGCGGATCCTCATCAAACAACGTCAAAATGGGAAAAAATGCGGCTTCGGTCTTTCCCGATGCCGTAGATGCCGAGAGCAGAACATTATCATCCGAATTGAATATCGCATCTGCCGCCGCTACCTGTATTGCTCTTAAGTTTTCCCATCCGTTTTTGAATATGAAATCCTGAATAAACGGAGAATATCTGTCGAAAATATTCATTTTCGCCCTCTTTATATCTCAAATTCTTCGTATCCCGCAGTTTCCGTACCCGACGGGCTTCCGTCCGACATAACAAAAGCGTCGGAACCGATTATTTCACCTACACTGACCACGGGATTTTGATGCATGATATCAAGCAGTTCGACGAAATCGCGTATTACCTCTCGCGGCGTAATATGAGTTGATGACCCTATGCGGGAATACTCCGCTTTAATGAATGCCGCAAGGTCGTTTTCCGTAATTTTTATATCGTAATCGAACAGTACGGCATGAACTGAGGCAAGCTTCTCCGTTAAAACAAACATCTCCTCTGCCGTGAGCGTTTCAAGACGGATTACAGGCGAGAGAAGATCCCTCATTCCTTCTTTTGAGTACCTGCCTTCAGAAAGACGCTGACGGAGTGCTTCGTAGCTGAAAACGCCCCTTCTCGTGTCTTCAAGGCATTGCGGGGTTGCGCACATTACAATCCCCATGTATTTTGCTTTTCCCTGCAGAGCATCATTGTACATCGTCAGCATTTTTTCGTAATTGTACTGACGTGTAACGGAATTCGGTATTTTATAAATGTTGACAAGCTCGTCAATAAGTATAATAAGCCCGCTATACCCCGCAGTTCTCAAAAACGCCGAAAACAGTTTAAGATACTCATACCAATCGTCATCGGTAATTAAAATATTAACGCCGAGTTCGTTCTTGACTTCGCTTTTAAGCGAGTACTAGCCTTTAAACCACTTGATGACCTTGCCTTTTGCCTCATCGTCGCCGTCAACGTATGCATCAAAGTACAGCTTCAAAAGCCTTGAAAAATCGTACCCGTGAACCATATATTCAATTGATTTGACTTCGTCCGAAATAAGCCTTGCGGCAGTATTCTTTACAGACTCACTGTCATTCGTATTTTCGGATGCTCGGCTTAAAATGTTGTTTATCCATTTGTCAAGGATAAGTGTCAAAGCGCCTCCATCGGGTCTTGTCTTTGTGGACATATTCGTTATAAGCTCACGGTATGTCGCGAGTCCCTGCCCCTTCGTTCCCTGCAACCTCCTTTCGGGCGACAAATCGGCATCGACTACGACAAATCCGTTGTCCATAACGTAATTTCTCACCGTTTGCAAAAGAAAGCTTTTACCGCTTCCGTACTTACCGACTATAAACCTAAATGAGGCACCGCCCTCGGATATTATACCGATGTCGTGCAGAAACGCCTCTATTTCCTTTTCTCTGCCGACTGTGATATAAGGGAGTCCGGTGCGGGGTACAACTCCACCCTTCAAAGAATTAATAAGGGTATTGGCTATCCTCTTCGGTATCACTGTTTTTTCAATGCTCATCTTCAAACAGTCCTTTCAAAAAATCAGTATAGTATTCTTCGGCGGACGGCTCGTCGCCGTCATAGTAAATAACATTGTCTCCGACGGTGTCGAAAAGCTTTTCGTCGATACTCTCTATTGCAACGGAAAGTATAATGCCGTGTTCTCTCGCCACCTTGTCGGCGCTGTCTTTTCTTAAAATCGCTTTGATAATAAGCAGTTCCGTCTCGCTTAAGGAATAGGGATTGGTGTTTTCCGTTTTAATATCCGACAAACCGTGTTCGGACTTGCTTTTGGCAGTCTCATTTTCCTTCTTAACGGTTGAGGTGCCGTCTTCCCCCATTTTTTCGCCTTTCGACGCGGCGTCGAAGCGTTCGGCAACCGATACGGTTGGCATATCTTTATCCAAACGGATATTTTCTTCGGATTTAAACGGCAGTTCTGTCTCCTCTCTTTCCTCATCTGTGAGAAGCGCCTCCCTTGTTCTGTCGGATGCTTTTCTTATACCGTCAAGGGCTGACAGGTCGATTTTAACCTCGCTTACTTTTCTCTCCTTCTCCTTTTCTTCCGAAAGAACTTCGTCTATAACATCGGTTATAATGCCGTTCAGCACCTTCGTGCCGTTTACGTTTAACGGCGGCATACCGAACGACACTCTCGTCAGCGAATCCGTATATTTGAGTATTGCTCCGAGCTGTTTGCTCGGCTTGTCGCCGTATGCATACGATTTTATAAACCAAGCGCCTCCCACACGGCGGTATATAAGCGAATCGCATACTTTATTCACCGTATCCTCACGCCTGTTTTCGTCGCAGAAGACAGCACTGTCGAAAATGCGGAAAGGGTAACTGTAAAATGTTCCGAAAAGTCTTTCCGTCAGAGGGCGCTGTCCCCTCTTTTTACAGTACTCGGAGAAATCTCTCCACACTCCGCACATGACTTTTGATGTTATATCGGGATATTTCTTGTACAGCTTCGAATTTGATACGTTGTAGGTCGAGAGCTTTCGAAGTGCGCAAAACAGCTCCGCATCATCCTTTGGATTATTGAGAACATCCAAACAAAGTGCATTGTCATACAGCGGACGTCCTTCCAAAAGCGACGGAGACAGAGCATAGTAGACCACAAAATCTTCCGCCCATCTGTTAATGTATCTTGTAACAGCAGGCTCAAATTCGCCGAATTTATCGGAGAAATCCTTCAGTTTACAAAATGCATCTGCGGGGCCGTCGGTTCCGACAAGGGCAAGAAGCTCGTATATGTATACAAAAGCATAGGATAAAGATACTCTTTCGATCGCACCTCGGCGCACCTTCGTTCTCCACGAAAAATAACATCTGAGCTGAGGCACGCTCATTGACTTATAGGTGGGAAAATAGCTATAGAAATCGACTTTGGTATCAAAATCGTCCTCATAATTTGCCATAAGGCGAGCTTGAGCCGTAAACACCCTCGACGATGAGCCGTAATACCTCGAATCAAGTTCGATTTTCCTCATCTCACCGAATATTTCAGGCGTGTATGTCGGCATACGGGAGGCAGTTGTTATTATGGGCTCGTCTCTGTACACGGTATCACCGAAGGATTTTCTTTCCGACAAATTACCGATTTCGATTATCTTCTTAATAAAAGAATCAAGCTCTTTCACAATGCCTCTCCTTTCAAATCTCAATTCAGCCGAAATCACGGTGATTTGCATTTTATTGCGCCTCAAAGCACGGGCTCGGCATCAACCGATGAAGTTGCAAGCGCGACTTCATACGGATTTTTGACCACGAAGTGAAAATGTTTGCTTGCAAGGACATTTTCACGAGGCCGTCAATGAT
>CAZCSZ010000090.1:0-5161 GCA_964501305.1 uncultured Ruminococcus sp. | reverse complement strand
ATTCAGTACTGTATAAACAGTCTCAAAAACAGGAAACCGTTCGGCATATGCGGCAAAGCTCGCCATGCACGAACGGTTTCCTGTTTTTATTTACGAAACTATCGCGTCAAAGTCAAGTTCCGAAGTTGATTTTAAGTGAATGTCGGGTTCAACCGACGTCACAAACACGTTAATTCCGACAGCGGTCATCCCTGCAGATTTAATAGCTTCTATACCTGCTTGCGAATCTTCGATTCCAATACAGTCAGTCGGAGAAACACCGAGTGCATCGGCACAAACATTGAAAATTTCAGGGTCGGGTTTCGATTTTGAAACCGCCGCGGCATCTGCAACATAATCAAATCTGTCAAAAATGCCGAGTGCATGAAGAACAGTCGGAGCATTTTTGCTGACGGAAGCGACTGCAGTCTTAATACCCCGCTCCCGTGCTCTGCCCAAAAAGTCGGATATGCCGGGGAGAATATCTGAGCTTGTAAGCGTTGAAATATAATCAACGTAAATCGCATTTTTCTCTTTGATCAGCTTTTCCTTTTCTTCCTCGGAATAACTGGTCTCTTTCCCGTTTACCTCTAAGATAATCTCAAATGACTTCATTCTCGAAACGCCCTTGAGCCTTTCATTAACAGCCTCATCAAAGAACATCCCGAGTCTGTCGGCAAGTTTTTTCCATGCAAGAAAATGAAAGCGTGCAGTGTCTACTATAACGCCGTCAAGATCAAAAATCACAGCTTGCGTTTTCATGCCCTCTCACCTCGATGCCTCACTGTATTTCAGTACAATTTTATCCTTAAAAGTGTTTTCGACACCCGAACAAAGGAATGAAACCGCATCTTCGCCCGTTAGATTCAAAACCGTGATTTCGTCATGCGTGACCATTAGTTCAAGACGCTGACCGTGCCACAGTATTTTGCACGTTGCGCTTCTCCAGTTGTCGGGCAAATTAGGCTGAATTCTGAGCATTTCTCCGTAGCGGCGCACGCCCATAAAGCCGAGCACGGTACACTGCCAAATGCCGCCGAGAGATGCCGCATGTATTCCGTCGTTTGATGACCACATACAGTTACCCATATCAATCATGGACGCCCTTTCATAGAGCTTATATGCCGTATCTTTTTCTCCAAGGTCAGCGGCAAGAGCCGAATAAGTTGACAGGCTGAGCGAGGAGTCATGCAGACATCTTTTTTCGTAAAAGTAGAAATTCTTCTTTTTAACTTCAGGCGTAAACAAATCTTCAAAAAGGAACATCAAAAGCATAGTGTCCGCCTGTTTTGACATTTGCGTATTATTCCAACCGTATTTAGCCGCGAGCGCATGAGCCTCCTTGACCATTTCGGACAAAGTGCAATCCTCTCTCGTTATATCGATAAGCTCCAAATACGCATCATCCTGCGGGACAAGACCTTCACTGTTCTCTTTCGGGAGATATATTCTGTCAACTTTGTCGCACCATTCACGGTATTCGCCGTCAAGGCCGAGAAGAGCGTTAAGTCTTGTGAAAACAGGGCTGTTTGAATTTTTCAGTTTCCCGTAATACTCAATTGCAAGTTTCACATTGTACTGAGCAAGATAGTTTGTAAAAGCGTTGTTGTCGATATCTTCTTTGTACTCGTCGGGGCCTATAACCTTCAGAATTTCATATCTGTCAAGTTCAGCATTATATTCAAGTCTCGATATCCAAAACGTAGCGGTATCGAAAATCATCTCATACCCGCATTTTTCCATGAAGTCCTCGTCACGGCTGACAACATAATAGTAGTAAATCGCAGCCGCAATATCGGCGGTTATATGCACCTCGGAAACGCCCATTTTGAACATAGGCGGCGTAGTTTCACCGTCGGTCAGCCACGCCGACTCCCACGGGTACATAGCGCCTTTGAAGCCGAAGTCTTTAGCCTTTTTGCGTGCCGCATCTATGCTGTTGTATCTGTATTCGAGAAGACTTCTTGCCTCTTCCGTGTTTGTGAAAATGAAGTACGGAAGCATGAATATTTCTGTATCCCAGAATGTGTGTCCCTTGTAACCGGGTCCCGAAAATCCTTTTGCCCCTATATTTGTTCTGTTATCGTGAACAGGACTCATTACCGTAAGGTGGTATATCGCAAATCTAATTGCGAGTTGATCCTCACACCGTGTGCTGTCGATTACAATATCGCGTTCGCTCCATATACGGTTCTCCCATTCTTTTGCCGATTCCTCGGCTATTGTCTCAAAGCTAAGTGTTCTTACGCTCGACATATGCTCTCTTGCATCATTAACAAGTTGTGTTACAAAACAGCCGTCTCGCTCTATATCCCTGCTTGTAAAGACATTTGATATTTTGTTTACCGTAAGTGTCATGCCCGCTTTCAAAGAAAATGCGGTTTCCTCTTTAATTGCGGTCATGCCTTCACTGACAAAGTCGCCTTCGGTATCAAGTTTTACGCCGTTCAGTTCATATGTATGGCATGTCATAGTCGAAAAATAAATGCCGCTTTGGATAGTTTTCGTTGTGATATTCATTATTCCGTCAACAACGTTAATGCCGACAGCTTCTGTATGTTCTTTACCGACAACATCTCCGTCAATACCCGATATTACGCCGACTTCGCAGTCACTGTCGGACGTTAAAGTTGCTTTCGCAGCAATTAGATGGCGGTCTTTAAGAGAGACTACCCTCAAAAAATTCAAATGTATTCTCTTGCCTTTTTCCGACGTCCATGTATATTCTCTGCTGAGAAGTCCTGTCCTCAAATTAAGCGTTTTATCGTAACCTTCGCAGTTCTTTGCGGGGTCTATTGTCTCGCCGTCGACTGTAAAAAGCATATTTGTTACATCAACATTGTTCGCAAGCTCGGATACTTCTCCTTCTTTGTTTACGGTATCGAAAGTACCCGCAACAAAATTGCATCTTGAGCGGGGGTGAACATACTCCTCATTTGAAGCACGTACTCCCATATATCCGTTTCCGAGACACATCACAGACTCTGTCTTTTCGGGGTGTTCAATAGGAAAAGTCTCTTCTGTAAGAAGCCATCCCGAATCTATTCCCGTACCTTTATTGTATATCATATTAACCTCCGTGCATATGACTTTTATTGTTGTATTCAGTATACCGCACACGAAGCAAAATTACAACATTTTTTGATGATTTATTTTAAAAAGTCGCACCAATACGGTAAACAAACCGATATCAAAACGTTACAGTAACCGTTGTGCCGACCCCCTCGGCACTTTCAAGTTTAACTTTGGCGTCGTGATACGCCGCCGCATGTTTTACAATAGAGAGTCCGAGACCGGTTCCGCCTGTTTCCCTCGAATGACTTTTATCCACTCGGTAAAATCTCTCGAAAATACGTTCCCTGTGTTCAGACGGAATACCTATTCCCGTATCGGAAATCTTTATTCCGGCCCTGCCGTCATGACTTTCTATTGAAACGGTCGCCTTTCCGCCTTCCCTGTTGTAACGTATTGCGTTGTCGCAAAGGTTGTATATTATTTCGTAAATATATCTTCTGACACCTTTCACAAAACACTCCGACCCTACAAGAGACAGCACAACGCCGTGCTTTTCGGCCGAATGCTTCAAGGTGCCGACAGCCTCACTTGCAACCTCATACAAGTCAACGCTTTCAGTTGGAATATCAGATTTTTCGTCAAGTTGCGAGAGGCGAATAATATCGTTTATCAAATCAACAAGATGCGCGGCTTCTTTCTTTATATTACCGACGAATCTTTGCGTATCCTCCTCTTTGACAAGCCCGTTTTCAAGCAATTCGACACTCCCGATAATTGCCTGGAGTGGCGTTTTTAACTCGTGCGAAACATTGGCTGTAAATTCTTTACGTCTCTGCTCCGCAAGTGCCGTTTCGGTGATATCTATACACAAAATCACAACGCCGGCAAACTCGCCGTCCGACAAAGTCGGACTTACCAAAAACCGATACTCTGCACTGCCGCGTTTTTCCTGAAAGTCGCACTGTTTACCCGACAGAGCTTTTTCAACTGCAGACCTGATATTTTGACTTCTGTCGGCTTTGAGAAACAGATTACCGACTGCACTGTCATCCGCCGAAAAAATCTCCTTTGCCGTTTTGTTTATACTCAGTATAACTCCTTTGGAGTCGAGAAGAACAAGCCCTTCCTTCATTGAAGAGGTTATTTGCAGAAGCTCCACTGACTTCTGTCGAAGTTCCTTCATTTGACGTACTATTTGGCTGTGCTGTCTGTTGAGACGGAGCAGTACCGGAGAAAGTTCCTCATATGTATCGTTGTTTTCCGGATTGTCAAGGTCAAGTGTTTCAAGCGGTTTAACAATGCTCATTGCCATTCTGCGAGACAGAATAACGGCTATTATAACCGAAAACAGAACAATGGCGCATATTGCGGGACTCATTCCCATCAGCAGAGCTCCTATTGTAACCTGTGTTGCGGAAATTCTGAGAACATTACCGTTTTCAAGTCTTTGTGCCTCGTAAAAAGTCCGTTCAGTGAGTGTCACGGAATATCTTGCACTGCTACCGCTTCCGTTTTTCAAAGCCTCCGTTATTTCTTCCCTCTCAAGATGATTGTCCATGCGGTTAAGCTCCGCTTGCGAATCGTAAAGAACGGAACCATCCGACGAAATTAACGTAAAGCGAAAAACCGTTGAATTGAAATTGTCAAAGTAGGTTATTCCCGACTGTTCAACACCGGCACACGCAAGATTCAGTTCTTCGCGGAGCCTGCTGACTTGCGACCTACTGTAAAATCCGTAGATAAAAGCGCTCGTCATAACAAGGCTTGCAAGTAAAACCGTCATTGCAACCGCAATAACGGAATAGAATATTTTTTTGCTCATTATGAAATCTCCATTTTGTAACCGACACCGATTACCGTTTCAATGCGTTTTGACTCATCGCCGAGTTTTCGCCTCAATGTTTTTATATGCATATCCACCGTTCTAGTTTCTCCGATGTAGTCCGTTTCCCAAACGGCACAAAGAAGCTTTCTGCGTGTAAATAC
Organism: uncultured Ruminococcus sp.; assembly: GCA_964501305.1. Taxonomy (GTDB): domain Bacteria; phylum Bacillota; class Clostridia; order Oscillospirales; family CAG-272; genus RUG14199. The sequence continues at coordinate 181 of CAZCSZ010000090.1, read as the reverse complement.
GACGTTGGGATTTTGCATAAACAGTTTCAGTATTTCAAATTCTTTATATGTAAGGTTGACCTTTTCTTTGTCAACCGTAACGCTGCGTTCCCTGTCATTTAAAACAATTTTACCGATTTTGTACTCATACTGTTTTTCCGCAGCGCCGCAACGGCGCAGAACTGCCTTAATACGTGATACC
>CAZCSZ010000089.1:0-5221 GCA_964501305.1 uncultured Ruminococcus sp. | reverse complement strand
TTTACCAACACCGCATTTCATTCGGAGTTCGAGTGTTGTATAGATATCGGATTTTTCAAAACCGATTGAGCACAAACCGTCAAGGGTGAATTTAATCATAATAGGCGGTCCGCAAAGAACGGCGAGTTTATCTGTGCTGAATCCGAGTTCTTTGACATAGTCCGGAATAAATCCGATGTGACCGTTCCAACCGATTTGGGGGTTATCTATTGTGAGATGAACACTTACTCCGGTATCTATTGCCCATTCGTCGATTATCTCCTTATAGTCGAGAAGATCGTCTTTGCTTCTCGAACCGTATACTATATCGATTTTGCCGTAATTATCTCTGTAGTGGCGGCAATAATTGATTACGGAACGAAGCGGAGCAAGTCCGACACCGCCTGCGATAAACAGCAGGTCTCGTCCTTTAAAAACGGTGTCAACGGGAAATGACTTGCCGTAGGGACCGCGTATTGTAATTTGCTGTCCGACTTCGGCACTGTGAAGCCAATCTGTAACGCAACCGCATTTTTTGATTGAGAACTCCATGAAATCTTTATTAGTCGGAGAGGATGTAATCGAAAACATTGCCTCGCCTACGCCCGGAACAGAAAGCATGGCACACTGACCCGGCATATGGTCAAAAGCTTTCTTGCCGTCAGGGTTAACTACTCTGAAAGTTTTAATATCGGGAGTATCTATTCTGATATCGGTAATAACTCCGATTTTCGGTATCAAGGTTTCACTTATGTTATTCACCTTTATTTCCTCCGATTTTCTTCATTACCTTGGCGATATTCATTGAAATAGGGCATTTAGCGACACATCTTCCGCAACCGACGCAGCTGAACAAGCCGTTGTTGTTTTCCGGATAATAAACGAGTTTATGCATAAATCGCTGACGAAATCTCTCTTTTTGAGTTAATCTGTTGTTTCCATGAGCCATTTTCGTAAATTCGGAGTACATACATGAATCCCAACATCTGTAGCGTATAATACCTTTTCCTGTATTGAAATCTTTTATGTCGTAGCACTGACATGTCGGACATACAAACGTACATGTTCCGCAACCTATGCATGATTGCGAGAGCTCATCCCATTCGGGAATATCAAAAAGTTCTTTCGTTTTTCCTTTGCCGAACGGTTTCGTGGAGAGTTTACCGAGTGGCAGTTTCTCGATTATTTTTGTGCTTTCGGATTTTACCGAATCGGCACTGCAGTCATCGCACGTATCCAAAAGGTCATACAATACTTCAAGTAAAGCACTTCCCTTTTCTGTATTGGCTTTTAAGAAGAGTTCTGTATCTGTTTTCCATGTTGACACGTCACCTGCAGGATCAGTGGGGTCTATACCGAAAACCGTGCAGAAACACGTTTCAGAAGGTTTAGAACACGATAAAGAAACTATAACGGAATTACTTCTACGTCGAGAATAGTAACTGTCGACGGGTTCTTGCAAGAAAACTCTGTCAAGAACTTCAAAGCTTTTTACGTCGCAAGCCCTTACTCCGAATACGACAAAAGGCTCGCTATCTCTTCGAATATCGTCAATTTCAACCGTCTTCCCTTCGGTTTTGAACTTCATAAGGTCTTCGACTTGAGGAAAGAAAAGATTTTTAGGACTGTTTTCCGTGTTGAGTGCACAGCTCCACTTAACACCGCTTTCCCACTTTTTATAATCTGCAGTTCCGTTTTCACTGTCAATGGGGAGGAAGAGATTATAGCTTTTTGAAATTGCTTCAAATAAGCGTTCGGTCTTGTCAAGTGAACACTTAAACATCGTCATCCCTCCCTTCAAAAGCTCGGTGCGGTTCAATATCTTCTGTAGTGTAATTAACAAGCGGTGCTCTTGAACCGATTTCGGCGCCAGCTTGATAAATTCCGTAGAATTCATTTATATCTTTGATGAATTTACGGTTCAAAAGATGAAGAGGTATTCCCTGCGGACACACTCTTGAGCATTCACCGCAATCCGTACAACGTCCTGCTACATGATATGCTCTTATAATATGGAACATTTTTTCTTCAAAACTGTTTGCGGGAGCTTTGTTTTCAACACCTGATGAAGGGTTGTCAAAGACACATTTTTCACAGGTGCAAGCAGGGCATGCATTCCTGCACGCATTACATCTGATGCACTTTGAAAGTTCGTTCTGCCAAAAGGTAAAGCGTTCGTCTGCTGTCATTGATTCAAGCTTTTTGACATCGTCAAACCTGTTTGAATCTATAACCTCGCCTTCGTCGCCGATTAATTCGTCGTATGCAACGTGTTTGCGACTCTTACAGTTAATACATCTTTCCGCAAGAATGTCGGAGTATGCCACCTTTTTGTCCGTGTAAAGCGTTGTAGCGTGTAGCAATTCTTCGTGTTCGGTAATATCTGTAATACCTTCACCGCATATGCCTTTGAGTTTTTTAATATCAACCATACCGTTACACGGAATACCGATTGCATATACTTTATCTCTGTCGAATCTGTGTTCTGTTAAGAGTTGATTAAAACTATACGTATCGCAAGGCTTTAAGAAAACCAAAATCTTGCCTTCGGATTTTGCTGCCTTGGAAACAAGATATTTTGAAAAATTAGCACCGCAAAAATCATTGAATATGAAGTTATTCTTGATGTCGTCGACATCTGTGAAAAGATAAGGTTCGACATCATACGCAAATTCGCCTCTTCTCCACCCAAGCACTGAGGATACTTTGTTGTCTAGAAGCATAGAACATGCTTTTTCTATGAGAAATGCTGCGGTTACTTTTTGCATCTCAAGTCCTCCAATCTCTTGTTTTCACCAAGCGACGCTACCTTTTTTGCAAAATCGTTCATGGTTTCGGCGAATTTCGCACCTTCTGCGGCAGATACCCATTCTAATCTTGTTCGATCTTTTTCAATACCGAGAAAATCAAGCATTGAAAAGAGTGCGGTCATGCGGCGTCTCGTGTAGTAGTTACCGGATGTATAATGACAGTCGCCCGGATGGCAGCCGCAAATTATTACACCGTCGGCTCCTCTTTGAAATGCACGCAGAACAAACATGGGATTTACTCTGCAAGAACAGGGGACACGGATAATTTTAACGTCAGCGGGATAAGAAAGTCTGTTGTTGCCGGCGAGGTCGGCACCCGCGTAGGAGCACCAGTTACAGCAAAAAGCCAGTATCAAAGGTTTATAGTTGTTTACCTGCATATAGCATCAACCTCCGCTATAATCTGTGAATTTGCAAAACCTCTTAAGTCCATTGCTCCCGAAGGACATGCTACCGTACAGGCTCCGCAACCTTGGCAGACAGCGGGATTAACGCTTGCAACACGTCTTGTTTTTGTTGTTCTGTCGGGCATGCGGAAATCTTTGCTTATGTATGTAATAGCACCATAAGGACATACTTTTTCACATGAAGAACAGCCGTTACACATTAGTTCATCGGAATTTGCAATACATGGATTTCCGAGCAGTTTGTTCTTTGAAAGAAGTCCTATCACTTTGGATGCTGCAGCGCCTGCTTGGGATACTGTTTCTGGAATATCTTTGGGGCCTTGACAAGAGCCCGAAAGGAAAACACCTGCTGTCGGACTTTCGACAGGACGGAGCTTCGGATGAGCTTCAGTGAAGAAATCATTTGTATCCATGCTTGCCGTAAGCATTGTCGCAAGAGGCCTTGCGGATTTGTCGGGTTCTATTGCCGTCGCAAGTACTACAAGGTCGGCATCTATATGGAGCTGTTTTCCTATAATAAGGTCTGATGCCTGTACTTTGAGCTTGCCGTTTTCGGGGGTTACTTTACCTACGGAACCTTTTATGTATTTAACGCCGTATTCTTCAACTGCACGGCGATAGAACTCGTCAAAGTTTTTGCCGGGAGTTCTGACATCAATGTAGAACACATATACCTCTGTGTCGGGATACTTGTCTCTTGTGAGCATTGCGTGCTTTGCGGTATACATACAGCAAATCTTTGAGCAGTATTCCTTCCCTTTTTCCGAACATGCCGAACAACGGGAACCTACGCACTGAACGAAAACTATAGTGTGTGGGTGAGTGAGGTCAGATGGGCGAAGAAGTTTACCTTGAGTAGGGCCTGCGGCGTTGGTCAGCCTTTCAAATTCAAGCGATGTGATTACATCTTTAGACTGACTGTAAGCATATTCGTCGAATTTATCCATGCTTATGGGGTTATATCCTGTTGCAACAACAATAGCGCCGTATTTTTCTTCGAAAACTTTGTCTTTTTGATTGTAGTCAATAGCGTTTGCTGTACATATTTTTGAACAAACGCCGCATTTTCCGTTCTTTATCATATTGCAAGCATCGGGGTCGATAGTTGCGACTTTAGGGACAGCTTGAGCGAACGGAATATAAATTGCACGTCTATTGTCCATTCCGAGATTAAACTCATTGGGCACTTTCTTCATAGGGCACTTTTCCGTGCAAGCTCCGCAACCCGTGCAGATGTCTTCTATTACATAGCGTGCTTTCTTTTTTATTTTAACGTCAAAGTTTCCTACAAACCCTTTAACTTCGGTGACTTCGCTATAAGAAAAAATACGTATATTCTCACTTTGTGCAACGTCAACCATTTTTGGCGTAAGAATACATGCAGCACAGTCAAGAGTCGGAAACGTTTTGTCAAGCTGAGCCATTTTTCCACCTATTGTCGGTTTTTTTTCAACGATATCAACGGGAAATCCGGCATCGGCAATATCAAGTGCAGTCTGTATCCCCGCAATACCCCCGCCGATAACAAGAGCACGCTTTGTTACAGGAGACTCGCCGGGAGTCAAAGGCGTATTAAGGTTAACTTTTGCTATCGCCGCTTTACCTAAGATAATGGCTTTTTCGGTGCCGGATGGCATATCTTTATGTACCCACGAGCACTGTTCTCTTATGTTTGCTATTTCAACCATGTAAGAGTTTATGCCCGCTGCCGCAGCGGTTTTGCGGAAAGTTACTTCATGCATTCTCGGAGAACACGAACAGATTACCAGACCTGTAAGCTTATACTCTTTAACAGCCTCTATAATCATATCTTGTCCGGCTTGGGAACACATATATTGATAGTTGGCGGAAAAAACAACGCCGGGTTCGTATTTCAAAGCCTCAGATACCGCTTTTACATCAACTGTACCTGCAATATTGCTTCCGCACCAGCATACGAATACGCCGATTCTCTGCATTGTATCTTTCCTCCTTATTTCGCATATTTGCGCAGCGCGCTTACGATAAGCTGTTGCGGTGTATCAC
>CAZCSZ010000088.1:0-5229 GCA_964501305.1 uncultured Ruminococcus sp. | reverse complement strand
CCGTGTAATTCCCGGCCAGGAGGCAAGACTTCAGAGACTTTCGTCATCCGATATTTTGGACAGAATAATGAGAGAGGTCGAAGTACCTTATACGTCGGGCAGGTAACATGAAAGACAAAATTCCCGTGAAGCTTACGGCACGTGCCGTAATTTACCCTATACTGTGGGCGTTTTCTCTTGTATTTACACAGTTGCTCCGAAACAGAGTGTCAAACGCATTTTTTTGGTTTGTCTGCATTTTCCCTTTGATATCGGTTATTTATACCCTCATCGGTAAAATATCCGTTCATACATACGTCGAGAGCGGCAGAACTGACGGAAACGCCGAAAGATGCGAGAAGAACACACCCGTAAATTACAAAATCACAATCGTAAACTCATCTCCGCTGCCGATAGGCAAAACAGAGGCGACGGTCAGCGAACCGCAGAGCGACGGAGTTAAGTGCGTCCGGCGAAAGATTACGGCAACCGTCGTATCATTCGGCGTGTGCGTTATCGAGAACACCGTGAAATTTCCGTACAGAGGCGGATACGATATCGGAATTGAGGACGTTTGGGTGTATTCTCCCCTCGGTTCGTTCGCTCTCAAATGTTCGGACGGAAAAAATTTAAACCGTGTGACGGTATTTCCACGCAAGATGGCACTCGAAAGAGAATATTCACGTGATATGACAGACGATGCCGCGCCGTCCGCCGAACGCACGGTTTCTTCGGAAATAACCGAACCCTCCGACATAAAAGACTACACGCCGGGTGACCCCATTAAGAGTATCCATTGGAAACTTTCATCGAAGTCACAGGAGATTAAAGTCAGAAAATATGACTCTGTCGAGAGAAAATTAACTTATATTTTATGTGACCTCTCTTCGGGTGTTAAACTCCCCGAAAGGTCCCCCACAGAGCTTTATGACAGTATGAAAGAGCTTCTTTCGGACAGCGGACGGAAGGATACGAGAAAAATCCGAACGCTTAAAAACCGTGTTGCGGCGCTTGCCGAGGATGCCGAAGGCGACATAAAGTCAAAGAAAGCCAACCCCTTTTCGGGTATATTCGGCTATTTCAGAATGAAAAAAGTCGAGGATAATTACAAAAAGAACGTCAAAAAGGGAATGACGAAGGAGCAGGCGGAAACCGTAAAAACCGTCGACCTTCTCATAGCCTCAAGCACTAAGACTTCGCTCAGCTCGTCAAAGAAGTCGAACGCCAAAGTCCAAAGGGCAAAGAGTGCGGGAGAAAAAGCGGAGATATCCCTTCAAAAAGAAGAAGAACGCCTCAAAAGACAAAACAGCGAAGAACATGAGGCTATAGAGAAGATATTGCAGAGCGTAAAGGAAAAGGAAAGCGTTCTCGATGCAGAGGAAAAGCTGTACGGCGGAAGGGTGAAGAGCGAGTTTGTATCCGATTACGACGAGCTTTGTGCCGACCGCGCGGTCGAGCTCTCAATTGCCGTTGCCTACAGTGAGATACTGTCGGGCAATACGGTCGTTGCGGCGTGGTTTGACCCTCGCGAGGACAGCGGTATTGCGCTTTACAGCGCATCGACTGTCGATGAAATCGAGACTGTATACAACAGACTTTCCTCCGCTCCCGTTGTGCCGACGGAATACAGAGTATCGGGTCTTACGGCGGCGATAGGCGGCGAACAAAACGCCAAAATCAAAATCGTAACGTCCAATATCGACCCTGTGTCACTCGGCGAAATCGAGCTTATCCCGTCAAAACTCGGCAATACCTCATCGGGCACGGTTGCCGAAGCACTGCTTATCTCACCTTTCGATAAATACGAGAACCCCTCGGCACGTGCCGCATTTGCGGCAGATGTCGAAAACAGATTGCGCTCCAAAGGATTTGTATGTAACATATGGGCGGAAAGCACGGGAGAGGGCACGCAGCCCGTATTCTCGGTAGTTTAAACGCCAATTTCGAAGAAAGGATTTCACCGCGTGAATGACTCCAGACATTTCGCTTTCAAAGAGTTTTTTGCAAATGCAAAAAACACATTAAAGAGACGTCAAACAACGGCGAAAGCGGATTACGACAGAAAAACAGTATTTTTTAAACCGAAGGAGAACATGGAGAAGGTCGAGGTAATAATCGGCACGGTACTTCGTTCTGCGGTGATGTTCTGCGCCGTATTCGGACTTTGCGTTATGTATTTCGACGCTGTCGGAATATACAGGCAAAATCCGGATTTCAGACAGTACTCTCTCCCGCTTTTACCGCTTGCGGCTGTATGTCTTGCACTCTCTCTTGCATTGGGATTTGTACGGTACAACAGAATAACCGCTTTATGCGTGCCTGCGGCGTCGGCACTGTTCTTTATCGGCGTGCCCGCCGTTCTCCACGGCAATATAATAACATTTTACGCCGATGCCCTTCGGCTTATATGGAACGAAAGCGTTGAATGTATTGCTCAAAGGCGCTTTACATCGTTTTCGAACTTGGAAATAGCGGGCGGGTACTGTGCAAACACGGAAACGCTCATGATGTGGGGCTCGTTTGCGGTATCTGCTGTGCTGGCGTTTGTTTTGTACTTCGCCTTTTACAAGAAGGCAACGGCGCTTTTTGCCGCAACATACTTCGTTGTATGGTTTCCGCTGTTCATATTCAACCTACCGTCATCCAACACGGGATTTGCTCTTTCGGCAAGTGCGATATTCGGTTTTATCGCTGTCCGTTCGTGTGACAAAAGGCTTGACGGAACGCTTGACAAAAAAGTCGAGCGACGGGAAATGGGCAGGATTAAACGTCTTGAGGCGAGAAACGAGGCAGCACGTCGTAAAATCGACAGCTTGAAAATCCGAACTGCGGGCAAAACCGTATACAAAGAGGCGAGAGCGGCAGGCGTTGAAGCGAAAAAAGCAAGAGCGGCGGCACGTTCAGCTGTGAGAATACTCCGTGCGGCAAAGCGCGAAGAAGAGAAGGCACGAAAGAAAGAGAGCAGACTTGAAGCAAAAAGACGGCGTGTTGAAGAAAAGCGCCTCAAAAAGGAAGAGCGAAAGAACCGAGGTGAAATCAAAAAGGAACTTCGGAAAAACAAAGGTACGCTCTCGCCCGAAGCCGAGAGTTTAAAGAAGTCGCTTGAAGAATCGAAGGCGGAAAAGAAACGTCTTGCGGTAATCAAAAAAAACGCAAGAGCCGTATCGGGATTTGCTGGCGGACTATCTTTGGTGCTTGCACTGCTTGCAATATGGATACCGGCGTCAACTGCGAAGAAGTCGTTCAAAACGGTTGATTTTATAAACGACAAAGTAAAAATACTCCGTCAACTGACAGATGACCTTTTGATGTCGGATGACGTTGACCTCACAAGAAACGATTTATATTCATACCCCGAAGTGTTCGGGTACGAAACGCTGACCTTCGACAAAAGAGAGTATGACGGAACGCTTATTTACTACGTTGAGTCCGCCTCGACGGATACCGTGTACTTAAAGACAAGAACGGCGCTTGATTACAATTTTGCCGCCGATACATGGCTGTTTGCCGACAACACGAAGGTAATAGACACATCCCGTAAGTTTGGCACGGAGTTTTCTCCGAACGACATAACATCGTCCCTGTATACTTTGCTCTATCCGGGAAGTGAAAACGTACCCGAAAGCGGCGAAATCAATGCTTACGAAGGTGTTTTTTCGACGGAACACATACACGTAATGCGAGTAAACGGAAAGTCGAAACTGCTTGCCGTGCCGTCTGTAATGAACAGCAATCGGGGTCTTATGGAAAGAGGCTCCGCCGAGAGTGCGAAGTACGCTCCGACATCATATTTCGACGGCATTTACACCTCACGCCACTACGGCAAAGACAGTGCGGGATACAGCACGCTCTCGTACATATACGACATGAAGAATGCCGATGCCGCAAGTGTTATAAGCGACACATCAAACGCCGTCAATGCGCTGTCGGTACTTTCCGAAAAGTACAAAAAAGGTTCCGACAAAGTTGAGCTCAAAGATGAATTTGTAAATTCCGTTACGGAAAACTCACGTTTCATCTACCTTGCGGACAGTTATATTGACTCCTACACCGACGAAGAGCGGCAATATGTCGACAGTCTGCTTGAAAGCGAAGAAAAATACCGTGAATTTGTCCTTGAAAATTACAGCGCAAAGAGCGAAAGCGAAGATATAGCCGCTCTTTCGGCGAAACTCACTGATGCCGAGGACACGAGATACGGCAAAGTAATGTCCGTTATCCGTTATCTTACGGGCGGTGAATACGTATACACTCTTGAGCCTGTCGGCAAAGCGGACAGCGAACAGGGCGTTCTATCGAATTTCCTCTTTGAAACGCATGAAGGCTATTGCAGTCACTTCACGACGGCGGCGGTTGTTCTTCTGCGTGAAGCGGGTGTGCCCGCAAGATATGCCGAAGGTTACATAGCACGCGGATTTTTCGAAGGATACGGCAACAATAAAACAGAGAAGTATTCTTCAAACGTATTCGACGAGAACTCCCACACTTGGCTTGAAGTGTATTTCGACAGTATAGGTTGGATACCTTTTGAGACTACACCGTTTTACGCAACCGAAGTGTACGGCGGCACTGTTGCCGACCCCGAAACGAAGGGTGACGGAGAAACAGACGAAATAACGCCTCCGCCGAGCTCCGAAAGGCCGATTGAGACTATGCCCGTTGTAATACCCGACATCGACGAGACGCCCGAAATGAGTGTTCTTGAGCGTTTCCGCAGTCTCATAATTGCCGTCGGAATTGTAATTCTTCTGATTATCGCTTACAGAATTGTACGGCGGATTATAGTCAAAAAAGCAAATGTATATGTAAAGCGCAAGTACGATATAATAGCCGATGCGAAAAATGAGGCTGTATACCGTGACAAATCGCGCGACAAAAAGGAGATTGAGCGTTTCCTCAATGACAACATACTCATGATACTCCGTGCAGTGGGAATAGGTCCCGAAAAGGGTGAACTGTCAGAGGAGTTCGGCGAACGTCTTGTAACCGAATACGGCGGAATGTCGACTAAGGATGCTCGTCTGATTATGAGCTATATAAGAAAATCGGAATTCGGCGGCGACCTCACATTCACGGAATTGTCCGACACTGCCGAGTACCTTGCCGACATTACGGTTTCGCTCTATTCGGGTATGTCCCCGATTAAGAAGTTTGCAATGCGGTATGTCCGCCATTTGATTTGAACAAAGCCACTGTCCGACAAAAAGTCGGCTACACGTGCGGTGATTTTCGAGCCGTTTTGTATATAAA
>CAZCSZ010000087.1:0-5280 GCA_964501305.1 uncultured Ruminococcus sp. | reverse complement strand
TCCATAGCCAATGTTTTAAATATTCCTGCCGGTGTATTCTTTGCCGACAGTGAAGAAGACAAGTCACTGTATACAAAAGCCGAAACCGTAATCAAGGCAAAAGAGTTGTTTATGCTCAAAAAGTATACCGATTGCAGCGATTTGTGTAAGAGTGAGCCATTCGATGATGAACTTATATTTCTGTCCTCGGAATGCGAGCTCAGACAGGCAATTACGCTAATGGATAAGCTGACACTAAAAAGCGCCTCCGACAAATTAAAGTCAGCACTTGCACTGTCAAAAAGAAGTATCTACTCATTTCCGGATTTCGAAGGGACGGTAAAATCTTACCTCTATTTTATAGAATGTGCGCTTTCGGATATCAACACCGAAGAAGTAGGTAGGCTTTCGAAAATGCCTTCAAGAATACCGACGGGTACTTATTTATTCATGATAACTTTGTCGTTACTCGATAAAGGAAGGACCGAAGAAATTCAAAATATGGCTTCATCATTTTCGTATATGACACCAAACGAAGCGCAGTTTTTGAAAGCGGCTCTGCTTCTTCGCTCAATGAAAACGGAAAAAGCATCCGATATTCTTCTTAATTTGTACAAAAAAGACGGTATCGGTTTTATGCTTAAGTACAGAATATGCGCCGAGCTTGAAACATGTTCGGAACTCAAACGCGACTATGAAATGGCGTATTACTATTCGAAAGAAAAACGTAAAATCGCCGAGCTCTTCAAAAAATAAAGAAAATCAAAATGAGCCTTAAACAAAGGCTCATTTTTATATCTCCTGGGAACTAATGGAGCTCAATTACCGTGACTCCGTAATCACCTTCGCCGTACATTCCCGCACGGTAAATTTTTACTCTTTTATCACGCTTGAGCATATTCCAAATGGCATTTCTCAAAGCTCCTGTGCCCTTGCCGTGCAAAACCGTCACAGACTTTACACCGGCTACCGTAGCATCGTCAAGATATGTGTCAACTGCGGAACATGCATCATCGGCAAGGTAACCGCGTACATCCAAAGTCGGGCTGAATGAGCGGGAAATTCCCGCGGAGTATTTTGAAACGCTGCCCGAATTTTGAACCGTAACTTTTTCGCTCTCGTCAAGAATCAAATCACTGATATTAACTCTTGAACGGATAATTCCCATTTGCACTTCAACATTGCCGCTTTTATCGACTTCGGACAGTACAGTTCCCTTAGTTGATAGCGTTTTGTGTATTACACTGTCTCCTTTTTTGAGCTTGCGGGGCAGAACATAATCTGTATCTTTACTATCGGAAACAGGATCAAGTTCATCGCTTACACTCCTTAATCTGTCTCTGACATCGCGTTTGGCCCTTGCGAGATTTTCTTCAAACTTCGCACTGTTCTTTTCACGCCTTACACTTTCAAGTTCGGCAATAATATAGTCTCCCGTCGCCCTTGCACTGTTCAAAGCCGCTTTAGCTTTCCTTTGAAGATTTTCAGTCTCTTTACGTGATGCTTTCAGCTCTTTTTCGAGAGCCGCAAGTCTGTCAGTGCACTCTTTTTCGGTTTCGATACGAAGTTTGCGTGCAGTCTCTTTTTCTTCGTGAAGTTGTCTTCTTTCATCTTCAAGTTTTTCGATAACGGATTCAAAGCTCCTTTGTCCTCCGTCAACATAACCCGATGCTCTTGAAACTATATAATCGGCAAGTCCGAGTTTTTCGGAAATGGCAAAAGCATTTGATTTTCCGGGCGCTCCGATTATAAGTCTGTAAGTCGGTTTAAGCGTTTCTATGTTAAATTCGCAAGAAGCATTGCTTACCCCTTCGGTTTCAACAGCATACGCTTTAAGCTCGGCATAATGTGTCGTTGCAGCGCACAGAGCTTTTGTGTTGCGAACTTCTTCAAGTACCGACATGGCAAGAGCCGCTCCCTCAACAGGGTCAGTCCCCGCACCGAGTTCATCGAACAGTATAAGAGACCTGTCCGTCATTTTTTCGATAATGTTGACTATAACCTTCATATGCGAAGAAAATGTCGATAGAGACTGCTCAATACTCTGCTCATCTCCGATATCGGAAAAAATTTCATCAAAAGCGCAAACATAACTACCCTCATCTGCCGGAATATGCAAGCCCGCCTGCGCCATTGCCGAAAACAGACCGATTGTTTTGAGAGTTACGGTTTTACCGCCGGTATTAGGTCCGGTTATAACAAGCATATTGTAACTATCGCCAAGTGAAACGGTTATCGGAACGGTTTTATCAACGTTTAAAAGTGGATGTCTTGCATTTTTTAAAAAAAGATGTCTTGTATCGGAAACCGAAGGTTCACAGGCATCGAGCTTGTAAGACAAATCCGCTTTGGCAAACAAAAAAGCAAGTGTTGTTATATTTTGATAATTAAGTCTGATTGCACTGCCGTTTTGAGCCACAAGGCATGAGAGTTCGGACAAAATTCTATCTATTTCATGCTTCTCGAGCGCGCAAAGAGCTTTAAGTTCGTTGTTGGCATCGACTACGGACGAAGGCTCTATGAAAAGAGTTGCGCCCGATGAAGATACGTCATGAACAAGTCCCTTCACCTCGTTTTTATACTCCGCTTTTACGGGTATTACGTATCTGCCGGAACGTTGTGTAACTATGTTGTCCTGTAAATACTTCGACTTGGATGCACTTTGAGTATATCTTTGGAGAATCTCTCCTATTTTGATATTTATATTTCTCATTTTGCGCCTTATTTCGGATAAGGCGGGGCTTGCATCATCGTCGATTATATCTTCGGCAATTACGGCTTTTGATATTCTGTCCACAAGAGTTCTGTTCGGAATAAGTCTTTCGAATATCTCTTCGATGGATACTTCAAAGTTTCTTTCGCCTTTGATGTAATCGGAAAGAGATGATGTAACTCTCAGTAGATTTGCAACATCGAGAAGTTCTTTGGTGGACAATACAGCGTTTTTTTCAGCTCTTTCCGTAACATCTCTTACATCGAAAACGCCGCCGAAGGATGGAAAGCCTTTAACTCCCACAAGCATTTTTGCCTCAGTTGTTTGCTTTAAAGCAAGCTGTATTTTATCAACATCCGATAACGGCTCAAGCAAATATGCCATTCTCTTTGCTCCGTCAGTTTGGCAAAGATTTGCAAGCATATCTTTGATTTTGTCAAATTCAATTATTCTAAGTGATTTACTGTTCATATTCGGTGATTCGATATAGATTTATAAAATGATAATGAATGAAACTCTCGTTCCAACTGATTAATGAGATACTTTTCGCATGTAATTGTAAAATCATGCGCATCGGAATCGGAAAGTCTGAAACTCAAAAATCTGTTTATGGAACAGGAACAAAGATAACGCAGTGCCTGCAAGGCACCGTTCGGCAAACGGAGCAAAACAGAATTTACATCAACACCGTTAACACTTCCGTCAAGTGACAAACAAGAGGAACACAAAAGCCGCCCGTTCTTCGTATCAAGAAACATAATGTTGTCATTTTGTTTTGAACAAACCGAACAACACTCAAGGTCAGGCATGTAACCTGCAAGAACCGCCACTTTAAACTCAAACGATGCTTTTATCATTGTCTTTGAAATGTCGCGGTAAGTCAAAGCATGAAGTGTATTAAGAGCAAGCTGTAAAATATCCGGGTCACAAACCCCCTCGGGCGACAGAGATGTTGCAACATCGCATATATAAGTTGCAAGTGCAAGCTTTGCTATATCGTTTCTCAAGGGGTAAAAGCCCTCGATTACACTGCCGTCATAAATGTAATAGTAGTTTCCCGATTTCTTAAGATTGTAAATGGCGTAGCAAAAGAGTTCGGAAACAGAAGAAAACCTGCTTCTGATACTCTTTCCACCTTTAACGGTAACACTGATAATGCCTTTCTCTTTTGTGAGGAGAGTAAGCATTTTATCGTAATCACCGAAATCGGTGCTTCTAACCACAAGCCCGTTAAGAGTTAGAACATTCATCTCAGTTGTCTATTTTCTTTGGGTTAAATCCGAAATTATTGAGATTGAAATCATTATCTCTCCAATTCTCCTTAACTTTAACCCATAAATTGAGATATACTTTAACTCCGAAAAAGCTCTCCATATCTTCTCTTGCGTAAGTTCCGATTTTTTTGAGCATTGAACCGCCTTTGCCGAGAATTATACCTTTGTGACTTTCTTTTTCGCAGAATATCTCAGCACGGATTTTTATAATGCTCTCTTCGTCTTTGAATTCTTCAATAACGACAGCAGTGCCGTGCGGTATCTCATCGGAAAGCAAACGAAGAAGCTTTTCTCTTATTATCTCTGCTGCAATTTGTCTTTCGGGTTGGTCGGTCACAATATCGTCGGGGAACATCCACTCCGACTCGTAAAGGAATTTCTCGCATTCCTCAAGGACGATATTGACATTTTTGTTCTTAACCGCCGAAATGGGTACAAAAGCGTCAAAATCATAAACTTCGGAATACTCGGCTATTGTCTCAGCGAGTTTTTCTCTGTTAACCAAATCAATTTTATTGATAACAAGCACACACGGAAGCTCGCTCTTTTTAATCTGAGATATAATTCCCTTTTCCAATTCACCGACGGGATATCCTGCCTCGACTATCATTATAACCGCATCTGATGAGCCAAGGGAACTTCTCACCGACTTCATCATATAATTTCCGAGCTTGTTCTTCGGACTGTGAATACCGGGAGTATCCAGAAATACAAACTGATTCTCTCCGACGGTATGTATGCCCGTAATTCTGTTTCTTGTGGTTTGAGGCTTATGTGAAACAATGGCTACTTTCTCGCCGAGAATTGCGTTAAGCAAAGTCGATTTTCCGACATTCGGTCGTCCGACTATAGTAATAAATCCTGTTTTCTTCATATGAATTCCTTTACGATATTACTTTCTGTAACCGAGCCCTTTCATAATAGCACGCTGAAGTTCTCTCATAAACTCGTCGTGTGAAGGTGAGAGCTCATGGTCTATGCCGAGCAGATGGAGAGTAGAATGAACTGCCAAAAAAACTACTTCGTTTTCATAAGGATGACCTA
This sequence comes from uncultured Ruminococcus sp., assembly GCA_964501305.1. GTDB lineage: Bacteria > Bacillota > Clostridia > Oscillospirales > CAG-272 > RUG14199. The sequence continues at coordinate 270 of CAZCSZ010000087.1, read as the reverse complement.
TTTCCTCTGCCTGTTTTTTTGCTGCATCAAGGTTTATAACTATATCTCCGAGTTCGCATAGCCCTTCTTTCGGATTTCTGCCTTTGGTAAAATCGTTAAGAGGGAAAGAAAGTACGTCCGTCGGAGCATCTATTCCTCTGAACTTGCGGTTAATTTCCCGAATATAATCACTCCGGCAGAATACTACCGACAACTCAACATCCGACGGAAAATTCATGTATTCAAGAGTAAACTTCGAAGCTCTTTTAACTGCAAAAAGCAGTTTTAAAG
>CAZCSZ010000086.1:0-5289 GCA_964501305.1 uncultured Ruminococcus sp. | reverse complement strand
ACGTACTTCCTGCTTTGTTTCTCCCATTTTGGATAAATCACTGCAGGCAATAACAACTCCGTTTTCGTCAACAACGCCTACAACTCTGTCGATGGCGTCTCGCATTTGATAAACTATTCCTTGAAATAAAGGGTTTGCCATTATACCGTACCTTCCTTTCGTCAGCCGTAAAATTCGATTGCCCTTCTCGATTTTTGATGGCTTTTGCTCATACTGAACACATTTTACACCTTTTTTTCCGAAATATCAATACTTTTTCGGTATTTTTTCTAAAAAGGCGTTCTCTTTTTTGTCGCAGACAATGTTATTTTTACATTCCGGGCCTCAAAATGATAATTTTGGCTTAGTTGCAGTTTGCAAAAAAGCTTCAAAATCGCATAAAAACCGTTGCCGATGCGATTGTTACAGTGCGAATCGGAACTGACATTATGCAGTTTGCCAAGGCGCAAAAAACAGTCTCGACGCCCAAAACTCTCGGAAAAGCAAAAGGACGACCTTTGCCGCCCATTTTACATTTCATATTCATAAGATAAGCATGCGAGAACAAATGACGATGCTGTCTCGGTTCTCAGTATCCTGTTTCCGAGACTGACGCTCTTCATTCCGCCGTTCTCCGCATAATCGGCCTCTTCCTTCGAAAAGCCGCCCTCGGCGCCTATCATAACGGATATGCCCGACACCTTACCGCTGTCTGAGAGTATACCCTTCAAAGATCGTGTTTTCTCACCTTCGTAGCAAAAAAGGGCAACCGTAGATTTAGATGCATCAAGCACCGCTTCTTTGAAATTCATAAGCTCGGCGATTTCCACAAGAGAACCTCTGCCGCACTGTTTTGCCGCCTCATCGGCTATTCTCTGCCATCTCGCACACTTTTTTGCGCACTCTTTTTTGTCAAGTCTGACAATACACCGCGAGGTCAGCACGGGAACAATGCGCGACACACCCGACTCCACCGCTTTTTGAACGACGGTATCGAATTTATCGCCCTTAATAAGAGCCTGGTAAAGTGTTACGGTGTACGGCGGTTCGGCCTTTGACTTTTCGCTTGAAACAATCTTTGCGGTAACATTTTCTCCAACGGATATAATCTCGCACTTATGAACCGTTGAGTCAGCATCGCAAACATCAAGCATCTCACCCGGCTTCATTCGGAGTGCCTTTGTAATATGCAAGGCATCGTCTTTGCAAATCAGAACCGTTCTTTCGCCGTTGTCTTTTTGTCCTATCTGCCCATTTGATATATAGAAAGTCGGCATCTCTACCTCACATTTTCCTGCATGCGGCGCAGTACCAACCGTTTTCTCTCATCTCGTCGAATACTTCAAATCCCGCACCGTTAAGTGCCGCCACCGTTTCCTCGGCACGCTCCGCTATAATACCGGATACTATAAGTACGGCATCGGGTGACAGAAACGCTCCGATATCGGGCGCAAGTCTTATTATCACGTCGGCAACGATATTAGCCGCACATACATCGTACCCGCCGTCAACAAATTCAACGCTTTTCAAAAGGTCGGAAACAGCACACTTGACATTGGCGGTCTTGTTGATTTCGGCGTTTTCACGTGCTATTCTGACTGAAACGGGGTCAATATCGCACGCAAAGCACTCGCCGGCACCGAGCTTCGATGCACATATGGCAAGTATTCCGCTTCCGCAACCGACATCAAGCATCTTACACCCTTCGGTAACGTATTTTTCCAAAAGTGCCGCACAAAGTCTTGTCGTTTCGTGAGTGCCTGTTCCGAACGCCATTCCGGGGTCCATAAGAACGGTGATTTCACCGTCTTTTTTCGTGTACTCCTCCCAAGCAGGCACTATGACAATTCTATTTCCCGTCTTTATGGGCTTATAGTACTGTTTCCACGAGTCCGCCCAATCCTCTTCACTGACACCCGACAGCTCCGTTTCAAAGGGAATTCCGGATGCGGCAAGTCTGTCATTTATAAAGCTCACCTGCTCAGCGGGGTTTTTCTCGCCGGAAACAAACGCCGACACCGACGAAACGGTTCTGTCCTTTGCAAGAAGCTCTTCGTCAATTAAATCGCCGTATACACCGTCAAGCTCCTGCTCTACGTCGGAATAATCCTCAATCATAAGAGAGTTGCTTATCATACTCATAACCGCCGAGACGGTATCCGTGTATTCAACGGGAGTTTTAACTATTATCTGTATCCATTTATTACTCATGACGTATAACCGTTAATCCGCTTTACCCCTTCTAAACAACTTTTTGAAGAATCTCTCCCGTTTTGCGTAGTTCTTCTCGCCGCATGAATCGGCAAACTTGGAGAGAAGAGCCTTTTGCTCCGCATTCAAATTATTCGGAACTTCGACAACTACCGTGACATACAAATTACCGCGCGACTTGTATCTGGGATTCTGTATTCCCTTTTGTCTCAAAGTAAATTTCGTTCCGCTCTGAGTTCCTTCGGGAACGGTGTATTTTATCTTTCCTTCAAGTGTAGGTATATCTATTTCGGCGCCGAGAGTCGCCTCGGTAAAGGTTATCGGCACTTCACAGTAAATATCGGAGCCGTCCCTCTCGAAAATGTCATCGCTTTTGACACTTATAACAAGTACAAGGTCGCCGGCACTTCCGCCGTTTGAGCCGTCGGAGCCCTGACCTCTTATAACCACTCTCTCACCGTTGTCGATGCCCGCCGGAATATTGACTTCAAGCTTTTTGGTTACCCTCTCGGTTCCGTTTCCTCGACAATGCTTGCAAGGCGTATCGATAACCCTTCCGCTTCCGCCGCAAGTATCGCAAGTTCGGCTTGACTGCATTACGCCGAACGGCGTTCTTTGCTGAGTTTTAACCTGACCCGTTCCTCCGCATGTACCGCACGTTTTCGGCGACGTACCTTTGGCGGCGCCGCTTCCGCCGCACTCGGTGCATCTCTGTATCTTTTGGTAAGATACTTCTTTCTTTGTTCCGAATACCGCCTCGTTGAAATCAAGCGTTATACGGAGAGCAATATCATCACCTCTTACAGGTCCCCGCCTTCCGCCGCTTCTCGTCGAACCGCCGAAAAAGCTTGAAAAAATATCTCCGATATCAAAACCGAAATCTCCAAAATCGGCTCCCTGAAATCCTCCGAATCCCGATGACGGGTCAAATGCCGCATGGCCGTATTGGTCATATTTCGCCTTTTTGTCGGCATCGGACAGGACGGCATATGCCTCGTTGACCTCTTTGAATTTTGCCTCGGCACTCTTGTCTCCGGGGTTCATGTCAGGGTGATATTTTTTTGCAAGCTGTCTGTAAGCTTTCTTTATTTCATCATCAGAGGCGCCCTTCGAAACTCCGAGCACCTCGTAATAATCTCTTTTGTTGTCTGCCATATCGTGTCTCCGTTTTGGATTATGTACTGTGTTCTTTCAAACGGAGCAAAACACCGTATTTCGCACCGTTTCAAAAAACGCACAAACAGGGCGGCACTCTCCGCCCTTTTTCGGGCTCCCCGCCCGAAGGCGAGGAGCATTTTTTAATCATTTGTCCGATTTATCTTCATAGTCAGCATTGTAGTATGTGCCGTCGCTTGAGCCCGAGGCATTGGCGTTGCCTGCCGCATTGGGGTCAAATCCCTGTGCGCCCTGCGCTCCGCCGTTTTGCTGATAGAGTTTTTCGCTGAGCTTATAGAATGCCTGTTCAAGTGTTTCGGTATCTGCCTTGATAGCATCGGTATTGTCGCCCTTAACAGTTTCCTTCAGCTTCTCAAGAGCCGATTTAACGTCTGCCTTGTCGGCATCTCCGAGTTTGTCGCCGATTTCATTAAGCGTCTTTTCAGATTGGAAAATCATCTGATCGGCGTGGTTCTTGATTTCAATAGCTTCCTTCTGTTTCTTGTCGGATTCAGCAAACTTTTCAGCCTCATGAACTGCTTTTTCGATATCCTCCTTCGACATATTCGTCGAGGATGTAATCGTGATATGCTGTTCCTTGCCCGTGCCGAGATCCTTTGCCGATACGTTAACTATACCGTTTGCGTCGATATCGAATGTGACTTCGATTTGAGGAACTCCGCGTGGTGCTGCGGGAATGCCGTCAAGGTTGAATCTGCCGAGGGTCGTGTTGCCCGCCGCCATATCTCTCTCGCCTTGAAGAACGTGTATTTCAACAGACGTCTGTCCGTCAGCCGCCGTAGAATATACCTGGCTCTTTTTAACGGGTATTGTAGTGTTTCTGTCGATTATACGGTTGAATACTCCGCCGAGAGTTTCAATACCGAGAGACAGAGGTGTGACGTCAAGAAGAAGAAGGTCTTTAACGTCTCCGCCGAGTACACCGCCCTGAATTGCGGCGCCGATTGCAACGCACTCATCGGGGTTAATTCCCTTGAAGGGTTCTTTACCCGTGAACTGTTTTACAGCTTCCTGTACTGCGGGAATTCTTGTCGAACCGCCGACAAGAAGAACTTTGTCTATCTGAGAAGCGGAGAGACCGGCATCACGGAGAACCTGATTCATAGGCTCAACCGTCTTTTGTACGAGGTCAGATGTCAGCTCATTGAATTTAGCTCTTGTAAGAGTTGCATCAAAGTGCTTGGGGCCCGTAGCATCGGCTGTTATAAAGGGGAGATTGATGTTTGCGGATGTTATACCCGAAAGCTCTATTTTCGCCTTCTCAGCGGCTTCCTTGAGCCTCTGAAGTGCCATTTTATCCTGTCTTAAGTCAATACCGTTTTCAGCTTTGAATGTTTCCGCTATCCAATCGATAATGCGTGCATCGAAGTCGTCACCGCCGAGTCTGTTGTTACCCGCCGTTGCAAGCACTTCGAATACTCCATCGCTTATATCGAGAAGGGATACGTCGAATGTACCGCCGCCGAGGTCGTAAATCATAACCTTCTGGGACGCTTCCTTATCCATACCGTAAGCAAGTGCCGCCGCTGTAGGCTCGTTGATAATTCTCATTACTTCGAGGCCTGCGATTTTACCTGCATCCTTCGTTGCCTGACGCTGTGCATCGGAGAAGTATGCGGGGACGGTAATTACAGCCTGCGAAACTGTCGTTCCGAGAAATGCTTCGGCATCGGATTTGAGCTTTTGAAGTATCATTGCGGAAATTTCCTGCGGCGTGTAATTCTTGCCGTCTATCGATACCGTGTGGCTTGTACCCATTTCACGTTTGATACTCATAACGGTTCTGTCGGGGTTTGTAATACCCTGTCTCTTTGCCACCTGGCCTACCATTCTCTCTCCGTTCTTGGAAAAAGCGACTACGGAAGGAGTCGTTCTCGCTCCTTCGGGATTGGGGATAACCGTGGGTTCCCCGCCTTCGTAAAC
>CAZCSZ010000085.1:0-5346 GCA_964501305.1 uncultured Ruminococcus sp. | reverse complement strand
GTATCAGGGCGGTACTGAAGTTGTATTTGCATGCGGCGGCGGTATCTACACATCCGCAGGCGAAGCAGCTGCAAAAATCGACGGTAAGAAAGTTATCGGCGTTGACGTTGACCAAAAGGGTATTATCGACGGTAAATACGGTGAAGGTATGACTGTAACTTCCGCAATGAAGGGTCTTTACAACACCACATACGAAACGCTTAAAGAAGTACTTGTAAACGGCAAATGGGACGACTATAATAATAAGATAGAAACTCTCGGTCTCGTCAGCGGCGATGACCCCGAGGCTAACTTCGTTCAGATTCCAATGGAATCCACACAGTGGTCCGACTCGTTTACAAAGGACGATTACAAAGCGCTCGTAAAAGATATGTTTGACGGCAAGATTACCGTTTCTGCCGACACAACAGCTCTTCCCGCAGTTACTAATACAACAGTTAACGACCAGGGAAATATCAAATAAATTACCCCGATAATGAGATAACCCCAAAGGGCGGACACATTTAAAGGTAATACTTGTTGCAGGGGTGTCCTTTCGACACCCCTGCTTTTTAAGTTCACAGTTGAAGCTCAGAAAACTTGCTTTATTGTTTTTTCAGCTTTGACTGCGGTCAAAGAGATTTTAATTACAAGGGGCAGACTATGGAACAATACGCTGTCGAAATGTTGAACATTACTAAGATGTTCCCGGGAATAATTGCAAATGACAATATAACCTTGAGACTCAAAACGGGTGAAATTCATGCGCTTCTCGGTGAAAACGGAGCCGGAAAATCGACTTTGATGTCGGTTCTTTTCGGACTTTACAGTCCGGAACAAGGGGAAATAATCAGAAACGGTGTCAACGTTAAAATCAAGGACCCAAATGATGCCAATAATTACGGAATAGGCATGGTACACCAACACTTCAAGCTTGTGGAGTGCTTCTCGGTGCTTGATAACATTATTTTGGGAGTGGAACCCGAAAAGGCGGGATTTCTCGAAAAAGCGGAAGCCCGCAAAAAGGTAATGGCACTGTCGAAAAAATACGGTCTTGCAATTGACCCCGATGCTCTTGTTGAGGATATTACGGTCGGTATGCAACAGAGAACGGAGATTCTCAAAATGCTGTACCGTGAAAATGAAATTATGATTTTCGATGAGCCGACTGCTGTACTGACACCGCAGGAAATTAAAGAACTTATGACGATAATGCGTAACCTTGCATCGGAGGGTAAATCCATCCTCTTTATATCGCATAAGCTCAATGAGATTATGGAGGTTGCCGACAGGTGCACCGTTCTTCGCAAGGGGAAACTTGTCGGTACAGTTGATATTTCAAACACTACAAAAGAAGAACTCTCACGCATGATGGTGGGCCGCGACGTTGAATTTTCGGTTGCTAAAGACCGTTTTGAAACGTTGGGAACAGTACTTGAGGTTGAAGGCCTCACCATGGCAAGCAAGTTCCATAAAAAAGACGTCGTCAGCAATGTATCATTCAGCGTGAAGGCGGGAGAAATTGTATGCATTGCGGGAATTGACGGAAACGGGCAAGCGGAGCTTGTATACGGTATCACGGGACTTGAAAAGCCTAAAAGCGGGAAAGTTCGGATGCTCGGACATGATATAACACACAGCTCAATCCGTGAAAGGAACAAACTCGGTATGAGTCATATTCCGGAAGACAGGCACAAGCACGGACTTGTTCTCGACTATTCTTTGGAGGACAATATGGTACTTCAAAGATATTACGAACCCGAATTTACAAATGCAATAGGCTTCTTAAAACGGAAGAACATAAGAAAATATGCAAACAGACTTATCGGAGAATATGATGTCCGTTCGGGTCAGGGGCCGACAACGGTTGCACGCAGTATGTCGGGAGGCAACCAACAAAAGGCGATTATTGCAAGAGAAATAGACCGAAATCCGGAACTTTTGATAGCTGTTCAGCCTACAAGAGGACTTGATGTCGGCGCTATTGAAAACATACACAAACAGCTTGTCGCTCAACGCGACGAAGGTAAAGCGGTTCTTCTCGTTTCGCTTGAACTCGATGAGGTTATGAGCGTATCCGACAGAATTCTCGTAATGTACGAAGGGGAAATAGTCGGAGAACTCAATCCTTCGGAAACTACGGTTGAAGAACTCGGCCTTTATATGTCGGGAGCAAAAAGACAGGCTCAAAACGGCGAAGGGAAGGAGACAAAATGAAAAAGAACCTACTTAAAAACAGCTTCGTGCAAACGGTAATCTCCTCCGTCATTTGTATTTTGCTCGGTTTACTTATCGGATACATTGTGCTTTTGTTCATTAATCCGAACGGAGCATGGAACGGTATACTTACCATAGTGAAGAACTTCTTTACGTTCTCAAGGACGCCGATGAGGCTTAAAAACCTCGGAAATACTCTTGTAAAAACGGCACCACTTCTTATGTGCTCCCTTTCGATTTTGTTCTGCTACAAGGTCGGACTGTTCAATATCGGAGCGGCGGGACAGTATACATTGGGTGCGGGAGCTGCACTGTACTGTGCTTTAAAACTCGGAATGCCTTGGTATGCATGTATAATTATTGCGATGATGGTCGGTGCGCTTTCGGGCACAGTTGTCGGAGCTTTGAAGGCATACTGTAACGTAAATGAGGTAATTTCGGGTATTATGATGAACTGGATGAGCCTTTATGCGGTAAATATGCTTTTGTCACAGGTAAAAGAGCCTACAAGTCCGTACACGGTCAATCTGTCGGCATCTAATCCTTCGGCGATTATCCCCTCACTCGGACTTGAAAAACTGTTTAACGACAATCAGTACGTCACAATAGCGATTCCGATTTCGCTTGTATTCGCTTTCTTTGTTTGGATTATACTCGATAAAACAAAATTCGGATATGAACTCAAAGCGACGGGGTTTAACAAAAATGCCGCAAAATACGCCGGCATGGCTGAAAAGCGCAATATAATAGTTACCCTTGCAATCGGAGGAGCGCTTGCCGGAATAGGTGCGGCACTTCTTTACCTCACGGGTATTCAGCAGTGGGAATGCTCGCAATCGTCCGTTCCCGGAATGGGATTTGACGGAATTGCGGTTGCTTTTCTCGGAGGACTAAACCCCATCGGAGCGATATTCTCATCGTATTTCATTCAACATATAACCCTTGGCGGTGCATATGTTGACAAGACAATGTACTGCTCTCAGATTTCCGACTTGATAGCCGCGATAATAATTTATCTCTGCGGATTTGTTCTCTTTATGAAGCTTTCGCTGACAAAATGGGTTGACCGAAGAGACGAGAAGAGGAGTCTTATACAGCAGAGCGGGGACTCGGATGTTTCGAAAGGAGGAAATGAATAATGTTACTATTAATTCAGTATACACTTCTTTATGCCTCTATCCTTACTCTTGTTGCACTCGGAGGTTGTTATTCGGAACGTTCGGGCGTCATAAACCTCGGGCTTGAAGGCGTTATGGTAATGGGCGCACTCGGCGGCGGACTTACAATGAAATACCTTGCGATTTTGTATCCGTCGGCTCCAGCACTTCTTGTAATTGTTTTGACACTTGTATTTTCCGTACTGTTCGGTATAGCATATTCATCACTTCTTGCGGTAGCCTGTATTTCGTTCAAAGCCGATCAGACTATTGTCGGTACGGCGCTTAATATGCTCGGCACAGCGGCGGCAACAGTTATTGTCAAAGCTATAAACACGGCATCGAACCCCGATGATGTGTCCTCGGTTGTATCTTATGTTGAAGGAAAGAAAGCCTTCATAGCGAAAATCGGTGATTTTGAGCTTAACTATTTTGTGATAATAACTCTTGTTGTCCTTGCCATTGCACACGTTGTGCTTTACGAGACGAAATTCGGTCTTAGGCTTATGGCGTGCGGGGAACACCCGCAAGCGGCGGCAAGTGTCGGTATTAATGTGTATAAAATGAGATATTCCGGAGTGCTTATATCGGGTGCTCTTGCCGGAATTGGAGGTATTTCTTATATAATTGCGGGTACTAGTGAATGGAAATTCGAAAACGGTGTTGCGGGATTCGGATTTTTGGCTCTTGCGGTTATGATTTTCGGACAGTGGAAACCTTTGAAAATTGCTTTGGCGGCGCTTTTATTCGGTCTTTTCAGGGCGCTTTCAAATGTTTATTCCGGTCTTGATATTCTGTCAAATCTCAATATACCCGGAACGGTATACAATATGATGCCCTACTTTATTTCCCTTGTTGTTCTCACATTTACTTCAAAGAAATCGAGAGCGCCGAAGGCCGAGGGTATTCCTTACGATAAGGGAATGAGATAAAGATAATATATTTGATTTTTGCTGGAGGATACAATGACCGCTAAAGACATTATTTTAAAAAAACGCAGAGGCACGGAACTTTCGGATGGTGAAATAACGTTTTTTGTTAAGGGTTGTACCGACGGCACAATACCCGAGTATCAGGCGTCGGCGTTTTTAATGGCTGTCTGCTTCGTCGGCATGACCGACAGGGAAGCGTCGGTCTTGACTAATGCCATGACGTATTCGGGAGATACGGTTGACTTGTCCGAGTTTGGAGGATGTAGCGCCGACAAGCACAGTACAGGCGGTGTAGGGGATAAAACGTCTCTTATCGTAGCGCCCATTGTGGCATCTCTCGGCGGCATAATTGCGAAGATGTCAGGCAGGGGCCTCGGTCACACGGGCGGCACGGTAGACAAACTTGAGGCATTTCCGGGTTATAAAACGTCACTCAACGGCGAGGAGTTCTTTTCTCAAGTTAAGAAAACGGGCATTGCCGTTGTCGGTCAAAGTGCCGACCTTGCGCCCGCTGACAGGAAGTTTTACTCTTTGAGAGATGCAACCTCAACGGTTGACTCAATTCCGCTCATAGCATCAAGTATAATGAGTAAAAAGCTTGCAGCAGGGGCACACAACATTGTTCTGGATGTCAAGTGCGGAAGCGGTGCCTTTATGAAGGATACGGATAGTGCAAGGCTCCTTGCCGAAACAATGGTCAAAATCGGAAAGGCAAACGGCAGAAATGTCAGAGCACTTATTACTAATATGGATATTCCCCTTGGTTATGCTGTCGGGAATTCCGTTGAGGTAATAGAAGCCGTAAATGTTCTTAATGGCAAAATCGGCGGAGACATCAGAGAAATATGCGTTATGCTTGCCGCAAACATGGTGTCTATGATTAAAAACATTGAAATCGAAGAAGCAGTAAAGCTTGCAAACGGAGCAATTGACAGCGGACGTGCACTTCTTAAAATGAAGGAATGGATTTCTTCGCAGGGCGGAGATGCCGATTATATCGACTACACCGATAAATTCCCGAAGGCGCCGTTTGAAAGAAAGATTATTTCCGACAGAGACGG
>CAZCSZ010000084.1:0-5366 GCA_964501305.1 uncultured Ruminococcus sp. | reverse complement strand
CATCCAGCTTAGCGGACGCGTCGTCGGTAAGCTTCTCGTGTACGATAACACCTGTCGTCTTAGTACCGAGGTCCAAGTGGATCTCGTTCTGCGAAATTGATGTGATAACACCAACGACTACATCTCCCGGATTTAATGTTTTGATGGAAGCGTCGAGCATCTCGGCAAAGTTTTCATTTTTTTGCTCGTTCATGATATGTTCTACCTCCTGTATTACACTTAACGGCGTCGATGCGCCGGCAGTGACTGAAATAATTAATTTGCCGCCGTGAGCTTTTTCCTTTTTCATTCTTGAAACGGCACTTGCATATCCCGAAGCGCAAAGAGCTTCGGCGTTTTCGACAAGAAAGCAATCGTTGCAAAGCGACTTACATATTCCGTAAAGCTTCGCTGTATTGGAGCTTTGTGCACTCCCTATTACGATTACAATGTCGGACTGTTTTGCGAGAAGAGCGGCTTCTGTCTGCCTCTCCTCGGTAACATTACATATTGTATCAAATATAAACGGATTTGTATATACTTTTTTGAGATTTATCAAAGTTTTTTTCCACTCTGCGATGTTTTGTGTGGTTTGGGCGGCAATTGACAGTTTAACTTCTTTTAAATTACAGCTGTTTTCACCGTCATTTCGGTATCTAAGCCGTTTTTCGAGTTCCTCCCACGATGCGAAAACCTCTCCGTCACCGTTAAGACAACTCATAATTCCTCTTACCTCGGGATGCTCTTTTGCCCCGAGAAGTACGAAATATTTGCCCTCTCCCGAATTTTCTTCGGCGATTTTTCTAACCTTGGTCACATACGGGCAGGTGCAGTCGACAAGACTGAATCCTTCATATTTTTTTGAAAGTGCTTTAAGCCTTTCGACGTTTTCTTTGATTTCACCGTGAGCACGTATCACAACGGTTACTCTCCCGCCGTTTGCCACACGCTTTTCGATATCGGGCAAATCCTTCGGTGAAATCTCAACGACACCGCGCATTTCGAGCTGTTTATTGTATCCGTCATTATGTATAAGCTTTCCGAGAGTGCAAACGGTTGCGCCGTCTTTCGTTTCTATCAGCTTTTCGACAGTACCCGTTGCCCTCTTTACACCGAAACAAAAGCCCGCATGACTTGCAACTCTGACTTCAATTTCCACGTTCTGTCTCCGTCTTACACTCGCCGTATCCGCCGAGAGCGCATACTCTCGAAAATACAAGCCGTGCAGCCCTGTTGTATTCCTTGATACCGCCTTTTTCGAATGCGAAATCTTCGGAATTTATCGGCTTACCTATGATTACATGCGTTTTCTTGAAAATTCTGACATGATTTCCTTTTGTCTTTATGTAGACGGGAATGACCGTGCAACCCGTGTGGTATGATATCATCCCGGCTCCGCCTTTCACGGGAGTCTCGGAAGGGTCAACCCCTTTTCTCCTTGTTCCCTGCGGAAAAATACATATGGCCTCTTTGTTCTCCACCTTGCTCATTGCGGTTTTTATTGCGTGAATATCCGCCCCTCCCCTATCAACGGGAAATGCCCCGAGTGCTCTGAAAAAAGCTCCGAGCGGGGGAAATTTGAATATTTCCTTCTTAGCCATAAAGTTAAGCTTCTGTTCGAAAACCGCACCTATCATCGCAACGTCCAACATTGCGGTATGATTTGCGCAAATCAAGAACCCTCGGTCTTTCGGTACGTTTTCAAGACCTTCACAGGTGATACCGAAAGTCAGCACAAAAAACGGCTTGAATACTTTTTTTATGCCCTTGTATAAATCCATTTAAGCGAACCTCATTTCGCGGTTTTGTCTTTGATAATTTTAACGAGCTTTTCAAGAGTCCTTCCTATATCGGAATCGCAATTGTCAAAATGGATTGCATCCTCTGCGGGAACGGCAGGGGCAATATCACGGTTCCTGTCGTTGTTGTCTCTTTGAATAATATCGGCAAGAATATCCTCATATTTACATTCAATGCCCTTCTCGCAAAGTTCCTTGTAACGTCTCTCTGCTCTCACCTCGGCCGAAGTTGTCATGAACAGCTTTACATCCGCATCGGGCATAATAACGGTTCCAATATCCCGTCCGTCCATTACGACGTCGCCCTTTTCGACCATATCACGCTGAATTTTAAGGAGAAAGGCACGGACGGGGGGAAGTGCCGAAACGGCGGATGCGTACATAGATATTTCAGGCGTTCTTATAAGGTCGCTTACGTCCTCGCCGTTCATTATTACTCTCTGTCCTTTGTCAGTATAAACAAGTGATAACCCGATTTCGGGAAGAAGAGGCTCAACCTCATCGATGCTTTTGGGGTTTGCGCCTTTTCTGCTGACATAAAGTCCTATGGAGCGGTAGAGTGCTCCCGTATCCACATAAACCAATGACATCTCTTTTGCTATGAGCTTTGCGAAAGTGCTTTTTCCGGCACCGCTCGGCCCGTCTATCGCTATTTTCATATCACACCTCGTTTTTCTTTAAGTATTCCCCGAAAATCCGCTTTTATGAGTTGATATAATACTCCGAGGCATAAATGCCCGCTTGAACTCCCGTGGAATACGCTATTTGCAAATTATAGCCACCGGTAAATGCATCGACATCGATAACTTCTCCGGCAAAAAACAGTCCTTTAATCTTCTTTGACTCCATTGTTTTGGGTGAAATCTCGGACACATCAACCCCACCGCTTGTAACCACAGCCTCCGCTATCGGCCTTGTGCCGACGGGAGTTACAGGAAGTGCCTTTAAGAGGCCGACAAAGCGTTTTCTTTGCTCTTTTGTAATGCAAGAGACCTTCTCCCTCTCCGGTATGCCCGATGCTCTTATAACATAGTCTATGAGCTTCAAGGGAAGCAAGTCGGAAAGCGCATTTACAAAGTCTCTTTGAGAATATTTCTTGAAATCGGAAAGAACTCTGGCATCGAGTTTTTCAGCGGAAAGCCCGGGTTTCAAGTCTACCGTCATTTCATAGTCGGAAACACTCTTTCCGCTCATACGACTTGATGCCGAAAGAACAAGCGGGCCCGATACTCCGAAATGAGTAAAGAGCATTTCACCGAGCTCGGACATTACGGTTTTTCCGTTCTCCTTGTCCTTTACGGTCAAAACCGCATTTTTGAGGGTAAGCCCCGACATTTTTGAGAAATCCTCTTTTGTCACTATAGGTACAAGAGAGGGCCTCAGTTCAGTTACTTTAATACCCATATCACGTGCGAACCGATATCCGTCGCCGGTTGAGCCCGTCAGCGGATAGGAAAGCCCACCCGTGGCAATAATAACCGCACAATGCGGTCTCTCACCGGCCGATGTGACAACACCTTTTACGGCATCTCCGTCCGATATTACTTTCAGTACCTTCTCACGCTTTATATTAACGCCTTGCTCGCGCACTTTTCGTACCAATGCCTCGGCAACATCCCTTGCGCTGTCCGAAACGGGAAAAACTCTGCGTCCTCTTTCGGTTTTCAGTGCAACCCCGCAATCTTCAAAGAAATTCTTCGCATCAAACGGGGAAAAGCGGTTAATTGCTCCGTAAAGAAACTTACGGTTTCGGGTTACGTTGTTCAAAAACTCATCGGGCGGGCAGTCGTTTGTGACATTGCACCTGCCTTTTCCCGTTATCCGAAGCTTTTTTCCGAGCATCGGGTTTTGTTCATAGAGAGTAACGTCGGCGCCGTGAATTGAAGCATATATTGCCGCAAACATTCCCGCAGGACCGCCTCCGACAACTGCCACATCAGGAGTTTTGCCGACTGTCTTTTTGATTTCTTTGCTTGACGTTTTCTTATAATCCGTCATTATATCCCCATATGCTCACCGGCATTGCTGTAAACATTATATTCCCGCCACACCGTTTCGAGTTTCGAAAAGGTTTCAGAGACTTCGTTTTTCTTCTTCTTGCTTAGTGCGACTATCAAGGCATTCAATATGCTGAGCGGAGCTACAAGAGAATCGGCAAACGATGCCATATCGCTTTTCGCGGCCAAGGTCGCATACGCCTTTTCCGCAATCGGGGATGAGAGACTGTCGGTTACCGATATAACACGTGCACCCTTTGATGCCGCATAGTCAACAGCGGACACAATTCTCGTTGAATATCTCGGAAAAGACACGGCAACAAGCGCATCTCCCTCATCAATTCTCATTAACTGTTCGAATATTTCACTTCCACTTGTAGTGCGAACTCTTCTGACGTCCTCAAACACAAGCGAAAGATAATAGCTGAAGAACTCGGCAAGAGCAGATGAGGAACGCATACCTATAACGTATATTCTCTTGGCGCCGAGAAGTGCCTCAACTGCATCGTCAAAAGCTTTTTTGTCGACGTTTTCAAGTGTACTTCTGATATTTTCGGCATCTGCAGTCAGAACGCTTTCGAGAATCTTACCGTCGGAAATACGGTCATCGGCTACCTCCATTCTTTGAACGGCGGTGAGCCTCATACCGAGAGTTTCCCGAAGCGAACGGTGAAATTCGGGATATCCGTCAAACCCCAATTCTATTGCATATCTGACAACCGTCGATTCGGAAACGCCGACTTCGACTCCGAGTTTTGATGCCGTCATATATGCGGCTTTGTCGTAATGTTCGAGGATATATTTCGATATTTTCTTTTGCCCTTTGGATAAAGATGAATACACAAGTTCAATCTTTTCTATAAGATCTCTCTGCATTGCCGTGCTCCGTCTCTGTTACCGATAGGACGGCAACTATAATGATTACCTTATATTATATAACGGGAAGCCGTCGTTGTCAACTCATTTTTTCAAAAGTGCGTGGCAAAACGCAAAAAAGTCGAATATACTGTAGATAAAGCTCAAAAAAGCTTTGACAAGCACGAAAGTATGTGGTATAGTATATAATTATAAATATTTTTCCGTTAACAGAAAGGACAAACCGTATGAAACAGAAGCTCAGAGCCGGCATTATCGGCGCAACGGGTATGGTAGGTCAAAGACTTATTACCCTTCTTGAAGACCACCCGTATTTTGAAATATCGGCACTTGCCGCAAGCGCACGCTCTGCGGGAGTTCCTTACAGAGAGGCTGTCGACGGAAGATGGAAAATGAAAACTCCCCTTCCCGACAAAATAGGCGAAATGACGGTCACAAGCGCCGAGGATATCGAAACCATGAAATCCCTTTGCGACTTCGTTTTCTGCGCTGTCAATATGAAAAAAGAGGATATTTTATCTCTCGAAGAAGCATATGCGAAGGCGGAAATACCCGTAATATCGAACAATTCGGCAAACCGTTGGACAAACGATGTACCGATGGTAATTCCCGAAATCAACGATTCGCACCTTGAGGTAATAGAAAGTCAAAGAAAACGGCTCGGTACCGAAAGAGGCTTCATTGCAGTCAAACCGAACTGTTCTATACAGAGCTA
>CAZCSZ010000083.1:0-5436 GCA_964501305.1 uncultured Ruminococcus sp. | reverse complement strand
TTCAGCCGATTTTTCCTTGTGGAACATTTCCGATGCTTCTCTGGGCACAGAGGAACTCGCTCATGTGGAGATGATTTGCGCAATAGTCAGTCAACTGACCCGAAATCTGACGATGGAGGAAATCAAAAAGTCGGGATTCGACACATATTTCGTCGACCATACTGCAGGCGTTTATCCGATATCGGCAGCGGGTATTCCGTGCGACGCCAAATACATTGGCGTCAAAGGCGATGTTATCGCAGACCTTACCGAGGATCTTGCAGCAGAACAAAAAGCAAGGGTGACTTACGACAATATACTGAGGCTGATTGATGATCCCGATATATGCGACGTGATAAAATTTCTGCGTCAAAGAGAACTGACTCATTTCCAACGCTTCGGCGATGCACTCGGAAGAGCTCAAGACAGGATGAATTCCAAAAACTTTTACGGATACAATCCTTCATTCGACAGAAAATAAACAGCAAAAGGGATGCCTCGCGTGCAAGAAGCATCCCTTTTCAACTTAGAATTTGTAATTAATATATTGCCGCCTTAACTCTCGATGTAGCCTTGTAAGACGAAACGCCGAGAACGGTTTCTCCGTCAATTTGAGCCGCAACCGGACGGTCAAATTCAACGCTTATCGAATTACCGACAAGTATTTCGCACATTTTAGTGTGCTTTATATGATCTCCTTTAAAAATGCCCGAAAAAGCGGCAAGAGTGAGAATTTTACCCGAACCGTGCCATACGAGAAGTGATAGTTTGCCGTCGGCATTAAGTCTGTCCTGTTCGGGCGTGGGCATCATTCCTCCGCCGTAAAATCTGCCGTTCATCGTGGGAGATAGCCATACTTTTTTGTATTCATGCTTTACACCGTCAACGGTAATTACCGCATTTGTGGGCTTATAATGGAAAAGAAGCCCTTTAATAGCTATCATCGTATAATTAATCGGTTTATCGGATTTACTGCGCATCTCATCGCCGACTTCACAGCAATAGCCGTCAATGCCGTATCCTATTCCGTTGATAAATCTGCGTTTTTCGCCTTTGATTTCAACTTCGGGAAGATTTTTAAGGTACTTATTAATCAAAACTGGTTCTCCATCCGTCTTAACATCCAAATCGTGATAAAAATCATTTCCGCTTCCGCAAGGATAATAAAGAATATCGTTCGTATATTCAACATCGGCTGTTTCGTTGACAAACCTGTTGACTGTGCCGTCTCCACCGCAAAGTACAATTTTGTCATCGGATGAAAGAGCATTGAAGAAAGCTCTGTAATCTCTGCTCACCTCAACGATATCCGTATATACGCATTCCTCACTGAAGTACTTCTCCGCCGCTTTTGCGGAATCCTTACCGGTATTGTTTCCGGCAAAGGGATTGTAGATAACATAATATTTGCTCATTTAATTCTCCGTTGTTTAATAATATTCGCGTAACATACTAATGATACCATATATCCGAAGAAAAATCAAGATAAAGTTTTATAAACGGCATTAATTCGAGTTTTAACGAACAGCCGTAACAAAAAACGACTTTCAGAATATCATATTAGAGAAGAGTGTTCTTCAAACGCATAAAAACTGAAGGAGGAACCGTATGACTGACGGCAAAAATACCTCATATTGCAGTAATTCAAAAGAAATGGTGTGCATCGATACATACCGCGTACTCGATTCATGCCGTGACAAAGACTGCTTTGAAAACTCAAAAGTATATCTAACTGATTTCGGTCAGGAAATTATCGAAAGAACGAGCGCGGTAAGAGCAAAGTGGGCAAAAGTAATTTCGGCTTATACCGATATTGACAAAGTACCTTTCAATTGCGGCTTTTATCAGCTGACAATCAAGATATTCGTCAAGCTTATTTTCGAAGCTTGCATGAGCCCCGGAAATATTCAGGACTTTGAAGGAATAACGGTATTGGAAAAGAAGGTAGTCCTGTACGGCGGAGAAGGAAACGTAAACGTGTTCAAGAGTGGTTGTAACTGCGGTGCATTCTGCCCCGATTATTCATCGTCATGTGAAATGAGTGACAAATTGCCGATTGCGGTTATAGAAGCAGTTGACCCCGTGATACTTGATACGAAAGTCAACGAGCCGTCTGTCCCCTGCCGCTGTTGCTGTGCTTGCTGTGACATTCCCGAAAGCGTAACAAGATGCATTGGCGGTTCACTTTGCGACTGTCAAAAAGGTAATACACTGACATCGACACTCGGACTGTTTTCGGTAGTCAGAATCGAACGTCCCGCACAGCTTCTCGTCAACGCAGCAGAATACAGCGTACCTGACAAAGAGTGTTGCGAGCCGAGAGAAAACGACCCTTGCAGCGTTTTCAGGGCTATGCCATTCCCGACCTGTGAGTTCGGAAGCCCGTCAAACGCACACCCCGTAAAAGGCAATTGTTCCTGCGGAAGTTAAACAAGCGCAAAACAAAAGGGGCTGCTCAACGAGCAGCCCCAAACCTATTAGTATTAATCAATAGTTACGGTAAAGTCCATAAAGACGCTGTTACCGCCTGATTTTGCGGGATATATTACAGATACCGTGTCATAAATAACCGATCCGTTTCTCGAGTTGCCTATAATCAAAGAGTTAGATGCATATGTACTGCCCGAGAAGTTGCGACATTCGACAAGCTCGTATTCAAAACTGTCGGAGACTGTCTCACGCCAGATTTCGCATCCGTTGATTTCGTAGGGCATTGCGAGAATATAGACATTACCCTTCGTCGATTCCGTCATTCTTACAAAATAGCGGTTGGCGGGGTTTGTGAATGCCATTGGCTTATGGTGAACTACTCTCGGAGCAGCACCTGGTGCCTTGACATCATATACGGCGTAATCCATCTGCCAATACTTCGTGTCATGATGGAAAGTTCCGTGATATGAAGTGGATGTGATTATGTGCAAGTATCCGTCGAAGGATAGGAATGTCTCACCGTTTTGTACCGTTTGACAGTCTGTCATAGTTTGTGTATACGTCTATTTTTGCGGTAACTTCATAACCCGTGGCGTTTGTTATCGCACGTGCAAATCTGTCAGCAAGCGAACGTTCCGTGAGAACGGTTGAATCGAAGTATCTGAAATACATTTGCAAGTTAGAACCGCTTCCCACGATAAATTCGTTTGAATTCTCACTTTGATGATATGTTCTGTAGTTGTTCCAAATGCTGCATGCGGTAGGTGCCGCAACGGGTGCTTTTCCGTTATGTGCTATCATCCTCGCATTGCCCACTGTCTTTCCCGCATCTTCGGTTTTGGAGAAAATAAGAGAATCAATGTAAATGCAGTCGCCTGCGGGTGCACCGGTGAAATAGTCGATTCTGAGCCCTTTTATGACACCCAACCAATTGCTCTTGCCATTGAGGGTGACAGTTATCGAACAAAAATATCCCGTTTTTCTTACATCTATTATATTGGATTCATATCCGCCCGTCGGTGTATCGATATTTACGCATACATAACAGAAGTTACACGAAGGTCCTTCCATCTGTATAGAGGTTGGTATCATATATGTATATGAAAGATATACGTATTGATCGCTGAAAGCGCCGCTTTGGAAATATCGGCATAAACGCTTGGATCGGCAGACGACGCAACCGTAGCTTTCAAAGCGTTTTTATCAGCATCATATGCATATGTACTGTTGTTCGATGATGTAATCAGTCTTGAAACCTTATCGTCATTTCCGAAAAGAACAACGTAGTTTCCCGCGGTATCATAATATCCGACTTCTCCGTCATCGGGAGTTTGAGAAACACCTGTCCATTTGAAGTTCTTGTAGGCGTTTGTTCTGGCGGTAACAGCACCGTTTTTCATCGCTTCGTTTGCGCAGAATGCTATTGTATTAATGAATATCCTATCGTCTTTGTTTGCCGCCGTGAAGAACACGAGAGTGATGCTCTTTCCGTCCCTCTCGGCAAGTTTCGAGAGTTCAATTGTTCCTTGTGATAGTAACCGTCTGTATTCAAGCTGTACGGAACGAAATTCGTACCGTTGCCAAGTGCCGATTGACTTGCAGCTTCGGAATTTTTGTCGTCGGATTTATTCGGTGTCATATATGTAACAAGTGAATATTCATACTCCGAAACATCGAGCGAAGGGCCAATATTCAAAGCAGCATCAAATCCTTCGGCAGAAGACGAAAACACGAAAGCTCAGCCCCTTGTGCCATAGCATTGAAAGCGGCGCCGACCGCTGACATACCTTCTGTTACATATTCATAATCAACGGTACCGAGCATTAGTTTCTTCAAATATCTTACATCCTTCACGGTAACTTCACCGTCACCCGTCATATCAGCCATGAGATAATCTTCGGGGTCCAAAGAGCCGAGAATGATTTTGGCCAAAATTCTCGAGTCCTTAACCGATATAGTTCCGTCGGCGTTAATATCACCATTAATGTAAGTCTCGACTTCCGATTGAACAGACAGTGCATAGCAAGCTTCTTCATTTTCAAAAGTATAATACACGGAGTCGGCAACGGTTTCAACTTCGTCATAGTAGCTTCCGGCGGGAACGGCTGTTCTGACAGGCGTAAAGTCATCACTCTTGTGATTGACGTATTCCCATTCATCCTCAAAATTTAAATAAAGAGCTGTTGTTGTTCCGCACTCAATGCTTAAATTGTCAATATAGATGTTACCGGGCCAACCGATAAAAACGATACCCGAAGTACGGCATGTTCCCGAAGCAGAGACAATTACGTTTCCGCATATTTTGAGCATACATGTACCGTTCTTATAATAGATATCGATCTTTTTCCAATGTTTTAGGTCGACATCGCCCTATGTTACACTGCCGCTGCTTCCGTGAACTTTGGCACTTGTCGGTGTTAGCTCAATGTCACCGGAATTGACAGAAAGCTTAGGTTGACCGTTTCCGTCGGCTCCACATGACATATCGAAAGAAATGTGTGCATCGTTTGAACTTAGCGAGACATTCTTAAAATAGGCGTAAAAGCCCACTCCCCCGAAGTCACATCGGGGTCGTCGAGCTTAAAACACTGATTCTCGGGGATAGCGCCTGCTGTAATTACAAATATACCGATTAACATCAGTAAAACAAGAGTTAAAGATATAACCGTTTCATATTACCTCCGTAAAGATGAATTGAATTTGAATGCGCAAACTCCTTTACAGTTCATTTATAAGCCCGGTGTAATCAAATTGCAATAATTGATTTCGATTTTCCACATATTGCACAAATTCAACCCTTGGTTTTTGTGCAATATGCCCAAATGAAAACCGCAAATAAAGTTCCGCTGAGCGAGCGCGGTATGTCAAAGACATTGAACTCAGCAATTTTGCATGATTTCGAATTTAAAAATTCAGTTTTGCAAGATTAACAGTCACTTGAATTTGAAATTAATATTGACATAAAAGCAGAAATTCAATGGTTTACATTAACAATTTTTATCGTAATTTGGGCACATGAGATAAAAC
>CAZCSZ010000082.1:0-5519 GCA_964501305.1 uncultured Ruminococcus sp. | reverse complement strand
TATATAAGCTGCTAATTGATGCAAAAAAGCCGCCGACAAATAAGGACAATCATTCTTCCTTCAAACCCCGAATACAGCGTTTTCAACAGTCCATTTATTTCCGCTATTTCTTTGCATTTCATCGATTCGTGACTTTTTCGGTTTTTGATTGCAGTTTTCCTTTTATTACAAAACACCGTCTCAATGAGACGGTGCTGTGTTTCAGTCCTCGTAGTTCATGACGGCGCTGAATTCAATATACTCTCCGGGGTCAACACTTTTTCCTCCGACAGTCAGTTCATAGTGAACATGGCTGTCCTCTCCTATTTCGGCAAGTGCTGTATTACCGACAGCCGCAATTACATCTCCTTTATACACCCATACTCCCTCGGCTATTCCGTCGGGCAACGTTTCGTAAAGCCCTTTGTAAGTGCTTACTGCTCCACCCGAATGAACAACAGTCATGCATTTGCCCATCATAGGGTCATCCCATACAGCTCCGATTACACCATCGGCACTTGATTTAACCGCTCCGCCCTCTTCGGCTTCGATATCAACTCCCGAATGTGTTCTGTAATCGTTCATCGTTACCGAAAATACGGGTGCCTCATCGCTGAACGAAACAATAACAGCTCCTCCGACAGGTGGCGCAAAAGTCGGTAGTTCTCCGTCCGAGCTTACAGCTTTGTCGGGTATTGCATCTTCTTTTACACAACTTCCGTCATCCATTCCGTTCAAAACAGCTCCACTCTCATCGGCGAACGCATCGGCACTTTTGTCTGTATCGGCTTTTTCTTCTTTATTAGCTTTACCGTCGGTCTCTTGTGTATCCTTTGCGTTTTCCGCCCATACTCCGTCTGCGCCGTCATAATAATCATAATCTTTCAGCAAATCGGCTGAACTCTCAATTTTGTTTCCCGCACTAACAAGCGCTTTTTCGCTTCGGTGATTTGAAACCGCACCTGTGATACCGACGATTATCGCAAGAGAAACAAGAACGCCGAACAGGCAGGCATAGACTTTTTTGTTCTTCTTTACGCTGTTATTCTTTTCTTCCATATTATGTTATACCTCCGAGTGTTGTACACTTATTTTTGCCTTCTTCTCATGAAATATACAGCGAGCATCAAAAAAATAGGATTGAAAAATAATATTTCTTGACACAGGCGTTGCCGTGTGTTATCATTTATATAATAAAGATTAAAGGAGAAAACCTATGTCGAAGTGGGATAAAGAATACATAAAACTGTGTAAAGCAATCCTTGATAAGGGGACCGAGGTTGAAAACAGAACGGGAATTAACTCTGTTAAAATCCCCACATGGCACTTTGAGCTTGACTTGTCGGAGGAATTCCCCGTTCTGACAACAAAACAGCTTTTCTTCAGACAGGCAATACTCGAAATGCTCTGGATATACAAGGAACAGTCTAATGACGTCAGATGGCTCAGAGACAGAAACGTGAACATCTGGAACGAGTGGGAAATCAACGAGGACGGATACTGGAGAGCGCATCAAAAACTGCCCGACGGAAACGGTGGACTTGTTGACACTGAAGTTGTAAAATTCTTCGGCAAGGAATGGGCACATACAATAGGCACTGCCTACGGCTATATAGTTAAAAAGTTCGGGATGACCCAGAAACTTATAGATACAATCAAGACAAATCCGACGGACAGAAGGATGATAATGACATTGTGGCAAGACGATTATATAGATACTGCCGTGTTGCCGTCGTGCGTTTGGAGCAGTGAGTGGGATGTCACCGACGGAAGGCTCAATGCATGGGTTCACCAAAGAAGCTGTGATGTACCTTTGGGCCTCCCTTTTAACGTCACTCAGTATTCCGTTCTCTTAAGTCTCATTGCCCACTGTACCGGACTTGAAGTGGGTACAATCAACTGGAGCATTAAAGATGCACATATTTACGTAAATCAAATAGACGGAATAAAGGAACAGATAC
Organism: uncultured Ruminococcus sp.; assembly: GCA_964501305.1. Taxonomy (GTDB): domain Bacteria; phylum Bacillota; class Clostridia; order Oscillospirales; family CAG-272; genus RUG14199. The sequence continues at coordinate 3,579 of CAZCSZ010000082.1, read as the reverse complement.
GCCGTTTCGACACTGACGGAGACCTCCCTGCTCCGACACTTTGGATTAATCCCGATGTTCGTGACTTTTTCCTTATCGATACTTCGAAAGATATAACCGATATCAAAATAGAGAATTACAAACATATGGGAAAAATATCTTTCCCGATAGCACAGTAAAGGCGGTTTTCAATGATATCAATGATAGCCGCCGTAGGCAGAAACATGGAACTCGGGCTCAACGGGAATCTGATTTTTTCAATTAAAGAAGATATGAAATTCTTCCGTGAGACTACACTCGGACATACGATTATAATGGGGAGAAAAACTTATAACTCACTTCATGCACCTCTCAAAAACCGTGAGAATGCTGTTATTTCAAGAAGCCCCGACACAAGCGACACCGGAGTAAAATGGTTCACCTCGGTTGAAGAAGCATATGCCGCATATAAAGACTCAAATGACGAAATTTTTATAATAGGCGGCGGAACGGTGTACGAAGCCTTTTTGCCGTACTGTGATAAAATCTATTTGACCGAAGTCGACGAAAACGCCGAGGCGGATACGTTTTTCCCGAATTTCGACAAATCGAAGTTCAATCGCCGTATAATCAAAGCATTAACCGACAGCCCTGACATTTATGCCGAAATCTGTGAGTATACAAGATTATAAGCAGTCGTACTTGCATCATGCTTCATCGAACAAAAGCAGAGCGAGCACAAGAAAACCTTTTTAATGTGTATACGCAATTATCCGTATGCCCATCGTTTTATTGAGGGCTCAATAAAAATATAAGCTGATTAAGCCCAGACAAACAAACACCCCGCAGTATCCGAAGCCTTTTTCGGATACTGCGGGGTATCTGCTTTAATATTATATACAACTTGAAATTCAGAGTTTTCCGTACTCGAGACAGTACTGCCAGAAGCACGTCAAACAGAAGAGAGAGGAATTTCTTCAGCTCTATAGAAGAAGTAATTAACGTCATTCAGCTTCGGATATGCTTTTAAAATAGCAGGAACCGTCCTCCCGGCAGATAATAAATGCATAATATTCCGGACTTTCGACATTTCCAAGAGTATTCTTGAAAGTAAGTCTGTATGTCCGTTCTGTCTTTTCGCAGTGGGAAACGTTTGTAATAACCGACGATTCAATGGGATTTGAAACCGCCGTATAAGCATCCGCTTTCTCAAGATATATAAACAATTCTCCGCTCTTGTGAGTCAGTTTTACATTTCCTCCGAAGTAGGTGTAGACAAAATTCTCGAAATCCTCTCCGGGTATAACTGTTATTATTTGAAGTTCGGGATAATACTCCTTTGCCGAACTAATAAGTTCCGGATTGCCCGAATATTTGGAAAACGAAGTACAGAGCATGTAATTCAGTATAGAATCTCGGCAAACAGAAACAGCATCTGCTGAATTCTCGAATTCGGGCAAAAACGGAGAATTGATTGAAAGAGTTTTCAGCATTTCACAAAGAGACCTGACTTCATCGCTGTCATTTTGCAAAACCTCGGTTACTTCTTCTCCTTCGTAATCATAAGTATCAAAACCGAGAAGGGTTAAAAAAGTGTCTCCGACGGAACAAGAGGACAAAGAAAAACAGAACAGTACCGCTGTAAATAACGCAATAGTTTGCTTAAGCATTTCTGCCTCCTTTCGTCAACGTAACAAGACCGGTTTCAGCCTTATTTTTTGAATGAACCGAAAAGTCCCTTAAAATAGTCGTTCAGTGTATTGAAATACAGCACCGTCAAAATTATAACGAAAGTTGCGACAGCAACGGTTACAATTATTCTGACAGGCCTGATTTCCATTTTGTCCTGCGGTGAAGGTACAAGTTTCATCTTGGCAAGAAAAGGTGTCAAGGCGTTGAACAGCACGGCAAGAAGCACAATTTCAAGCGGCAACATAAGAATATTCTTCGCAATTCTCGATGCAAGATAATAATACACTCCCTTGCCGTAGTATGCATTCATTGCAAGAGATGTAAAAACAATATTGCCGAATACATTGACAAGCGCTTTTGAAAGGGCAATTTTAGGTACCGTTATCTTAGTTGAATAAAGACACACGGAATAGCAGAATGCAGAAAACATTTCAATAAGCGTAAAGACAGGCATGAAAGGTCCCTGCGGAGCTATAACAAAACCTAAAATATCGCAAATGGCACCGCTTACAAGCGAAAGAAGAGGACCGCAAACAGCTCCCGATACCGAATTCACAAGAAAACCGAAATAAACATTCAAATTTTCACCGAGCGGTATGTAAGCGGTTTTAAGAGTGAGCCTCAGCGCTATCAAAACCGCGCAAACGGCAAGCGATCTTACGGATTTGAATTCATTTGCCGCCTTTTTCCAATAAGAAGCACAAAACGGTGATAAAAAATGATTTTGTTCTTTGATATCTGTCATAATAACCTCCCTTTCCCGATTTCATCATCTATGGGAGATTAAATCTTCTCATATATGACAGCGGGATGCGAAACGTGCACCGCAGTACTGTACATTCGTCCGACAGACAACTCCCCGACCCGTCGGCACTCATCGAAAAACCGAAGCGCGCACGTTTCTACTCTGTATTATATTAAAATATGAATTGGCAAAAGCCTTTTTATTCTGCGCCCATAACGACTTTTACGTCATGAACTGCTCCCGTGCCTGTTGATTTAAGCAAACAGTCACATTCAACCCCGTCGCATGTTACCGAGACAACGCCTTTTTCAACGCCGTTTGAATTGTCAACCGATATAACGAATGTGTCATTTCTGAATTTTCTCGTTACGGTAAAACCTTTGAAATCGGACGGGATGCAGGGGTCAACTTTCAGTCCGTCAAAGTCGGGCATTATACCGAGAATATATCTTGATACATTATAGAATGTCCACGCCGCAGTACCCGTAAGCCACGAGTTTTTGGCCTCACCGTGATTGACGGCATCTTTACCTGCAATCATCTGACTGTATACATACGGTTCGGTTCTGTGAATTTCACTTATATCTTCGAGATACGCCGGGCACGTTTTTCTGTATACTTCAAATGCACGGTTGCCGTGCCCGACAACTGTCTCTGCAATCGAAATCCACGGATTGTTGTGGCAGAAGATACCCGCATTTTCTTTGTATCCGGGCGGATATGAGGAAATCTCACCGAGTTCAACATGATATCTCGTGTAAGCGGGTTGATTTAGGACTATTCCGTACTTCGTATCAAGCCTCTCTTCAACCGATTTAAGAGCCCTTTCGGCATAGCCTTCACTGACGCCGATTCCGCCCATTATGCAAAATCCTTGCGGTTCAATGAATATCTGCCCTTCTTCGCACTCGGCACTTCCGACTTTATTACCGAAAGCATCATACGCTCGTGTAAACCACTCTCCGTCCCAACCGTGCTCTATTACGGCGCTGTACATTTCATTTGAGGCTAAACGTGCTCTTTCAGCTTCTTCCAAAAGTCCCTTGCGTTTGCAGATTTCAATATAATCGGGCGCTACCGAAACAAACATTCCCGCAATAAACACCGACTCAGCAACATCACCTGTTTCTCTGTTGGATGCTGTCTGGAAAGACTGTCCCGGCGTTTCCGAAAAGCAGTTGAGA
>CAZCSZ010000081.1:0-5572 GCA_964501305.1 uncultured Ruminococcus sp. | reverse complement strand
CTGTGATACGGCATGACGTGAACTTTTTCAATGCTTTTATAACGTTTTGTCAGCTCTCCCACTGTTTTGTAGTGGTTCTCTTCCGTGTTTATGCCGGGAATAATGGGACAGCGCAGAATAATATTTGCCGAAAGAGAATTAAGAAGGGACAAATTGGTTTCTATCTTTTTTTGAGATACACCGGTGTACTCTATGTGCTTTTCTTCTTTGGATATTTTCCAATCGAAAAGGAATAAATCCGTATACTTCGCAGCTTCTTTAACGGCGCTTTCGAGCGCAAATCCGCTTGTCTCGACGGCAGTGTTAAGTCCTTCCTTTTTTGCAAGTTTCAGCAGTTCAAGTGTAAAATCGGGTTGAAAGAAAGGTTCTCCTCCCGAAAGAGTAAGTCCGCCGCCGCTTTCCGAGAAGAAATTTACGTCGTCGAGAACCGCTTTTATTATGCTTTCGGCGCTCATCTCGCAGCCTGCCGCTTTGAGCGCCTCTGCCGGGCATATATTATCCGTGCATTTCATACATGAAGTGCATTTTGAAATATCGAATTCATGTGTGTTTTCGACTGTTTTGTGAGCTTCTCTGCCGCAAACGGCGGAACAAAGCCCGCATGATATGCATTTATCGGGACTGTACATGACCTGCGGATATTTTTCAAGCCCTTCGGGATTGTGACACCATTTACAGCGTAGAGGGCACCCTTTTAAAAACACCGTTGTTCTTATTCCGGGGCCGTCGTGAATACAAAAGCGCTGAATATCAAATATGTATCCCATAAAGAGCCTCCTTGTATAATCAAAGATTGTCGTAATCTATTTTTCTGTCTTTGAAGTAGTATTCTCTGTCGTGTTCGTTCACTTCTCTCAGTATTCTGCACGGATTGCCGACGGCAACTACATTTGAGGGTAAGTCTTTGGTTACAATGCTTCCCGCGCCGATAACGACGTTGTCTCCGATTGTGATACCAGGGAGAACGACAACTCCCGCACCGAGCCAGCAGTTTTTACCTATGTGTATCGGGGCGTTGTACTGATATCCCTTCTCGCGCAGAGAAGGCAAAATCGGGTGTCCCGCAGTCGCAAGTGTGACGTTGGGGCCGAACATTGTGCAGTCGCCGACAAAAATATGGGTGTCGTCGACGCACGTCAAATTAAAATTGGCGTAGATATTGTTGCCGAAGTGGACGTGGGACCCGCCGAAATTGGAATGAAACGGCGGTTCAATATAGCACCCTTCGCCGATTTCGGCAAACATTTCTTTCAGCATAGTCTGTCGTATTTCAAGCTCTGTCGGTCTTGTCATATTGAATTCATACAGCATATCAAGACATTTTATTTGATGCTCGAAGATATCTTTATCCGTCGGGAGATACAACTCTCCCGTGTGAAGTTTTTCTTTTGCGTTGTTCATGGTATACTCCAATTAAAATATTCAATTATATTATATAGCATCGCTGTGCCGATTGCAAGTGCTTTGTTTAAAGAAATCTGTTTTAACGTCAAATTAACACTATCGGCATGTTTCCAAAAAAATATTTATAAAATTTTGAATTTTAGCTGTTCTTTAGCCGAAAAGTGTGATAGAATAATCATTATGACAGACAGGCATGTTTGCTGTGATTATTACACATATTCGGAGATGATATTTTGAACATAGTTATAATAGGTCTCGGTAATATCGGAAAAAACGTTTTGAACAGCCTTGCGGCGGAAAATCACACCATTACGGTTATCGACAAAGTTAAAGAAAAGGTTGAGGAACTTGTCGAAAAGCATGATATAATGGGTGTAATCGGCAACGGAGCATGTTCGGATATTCAAAAGGAAGCCGGCGTCGGTAATGCCGAGCTTGTAATTGCCTTGACGGGAAACGACGAGCTGAATATTTTCGCATGTCTTGTCGCGAACCGTCTCGGAGGAAAATATACAGTTGCGAGAGTCCGTAATCCCGATTACCGACGTCAGATTGCGGAAATGAAGCACGACCTCGGTATTTCAATGATTATAAATCCCGAAAGAGAGACTGCACGTGAAATATTCAATTTGATAGACTTGCCTTCGGCGGCAAGAGTAGAACATTTCGCAAACGGAAAGGCGCTTCTTGTTGAGGCTACAATTCAAAAAGGATGCTTTATGATAGGTGAGAGCCTTAACGACCTCGGAAAGAGACTCTCGTCACGTGTTCTTATCTGCGCCGTACAGCGAGGAGATAACGTGTTTATTCCTTCGGGCGATTTCGTAATCGAAGAAAACGACACCGTCCATTTCACGTCCGACATTCGAAATCTCGGAGATTTTCTCAAGGAAACAGGCCTTTTTAAATCTCCGCTCAAAAACGTTATGATTGTGGGCGGCGGTCGCACGGGCTTTTATTTGGCGGATGCTTTATCAAAGAAAAAATACAAGGTTAAACTAATAGAAAAAGACGGTGAGAAGGCGCAGGCGCTTTCCGAGGCTTTGCCTAAGGTATCGGTATGTTACGGAAACGGCACAAGTCACGAGTTTCTTCTCGAAGAAGGAATTGAGGCAATAGATGCATTTGTCGCTCTTACCGATATCGACGAGGAAAATATATTGGTATCCATGTTTGCCGAGAAGAAGCACGTCAAAAAAACCGTATCCAAGGTTAAAAGCGATGAGCTTATAGAGATGAATCATGAACTCGGACTTAAAAATGTAGTTTCTCCGAAGTACATAGTTGCGGAAAGGATAGTCGGTTATGCCCGTGCCATTGAGAATTCAAGAGGCAGTAATATTGTAACGCTCTACCGACTTGTCAACGACAGGGTCGAAGCGCTTGAATTTTTTGCCAAAACCGAAAGTTCGATTTTCAACAAACCTCTCAAAGACCTTAAAATAAAAAAAGGATGCCTTATAGCATGTATAATCCGTAAGAATGAAGTTATAATTCCAAGCGGTGAAACCGAAATCAAGCTCGGAGACAATGTGGTTATTGTTACCTCGCACAAGAATTACGATGATCTGACTGATGCGTTTGAATGAGGCTGAGATATGAACTATAAGAAGTTATGCAATATTTTGGGTAAAATACTTATCCTCGAAGGGATACTGATGACAGCCCCTCTCGCAGTCGGGTTTATATATAAAGAGGATACAAGGCATATTATAGCTTTTGCCTGTGTAATCGGCGCGCTTTGGATATTGGGTTTTCTTGCACAAATTCCAAGACCTTCGAGAAATAATCTGTATCAAAAAGAAGGTTTTGCCCTTACGGCGGCGGTTTGGATTGCCATGCCCATTTTCGGAGCCGTACCGTTTGTTATAAACGGCGATATTCCGAATTACGTTGACGCTTGTTTTGAAATGATGTCGGGATTTACGACGACAGGGTCGAGCATTATAACGGATATTGCGGCAATATCGCATTCAAGTCTGTTCTGGAGAAGTTTCTCACATTGGATAGGCGGAATGGGTATTCTTGTGTTCGTGCTGATTTTCATACCCGAAAGCAATGACGGCTCGTCAATGCACCTTTTGAGAGCGGAAAGCCCCGGACCACAGGTCGGTAAGCTTGTGTCTAGAATGAAGGTCACAACACGTATACTGTACCTTATATATCTCGGAATGACCGTACTTGAAGTTATCATCCTCATGCTTGACAAGCCTATTGCGGGATATGAGAGTGAACAGTTCTTTTTCAGCCTTCTTTCGACGTTCGGCTGTGCTGGAACCGGCGGATTCAGTTTTATACCGGGCAGCATGGAGATGTTTCACCCGTTCTCACAATACGTCATGGCGATATTCCTTATACTTTTCGGTTGCAATTTCAGTCTCTATTATCTTCTTTTAATAGGAAAAGTTAGGGAAGTACTTAAAAGTGAAGAACTGAAGGCTTATTACGCCGCAATAATTTCTGTAACAGCCCTTGTGTTCATGAGTCTTGTTGGGAAAATCGAGGCTTTTCCGCAAACATATACTGTAGAGGAGGCATTTCGTCATTCCCTGTTTCAGGTTGCATCTCTTATGACGACGGCGGGATATACGACGACAGACTACAACACATGGCCGCAGCTTGCGACAACAGCGCTTGTAATCGTAATGTTCATAGGCGCAATGGCAGGCTCAACGTCAGGCGGCATTAAGATCTCGCGCATCGTAATCGCTTTCAAAGGCGGTTATATTAACATAAGACAGCTGATAAACCCTCACTACGTCCCCTCGGCAAAATTCGAGGGAAAAACGCTTGAGAAGAAAACGCTCAGTGACGTATTCGTATTTATCACTTTGTATTTCTTTATTTTCCTTGCGGCAATATTTCTTCTTTCGTTTGACCCCGTAAACGGGCAGGTCTTCACTGTCATTTCCGATGCGGGAGAATATACCGTAAAACATGGATTCTTCAGTAATCTCTCAGCAGCACTGGCTTGCATTTCAAACGTCGGCCCCGCCTTTGAGGCTGTCGGTCCGTATCTCAGCTTTAACTCGTACAGTGCCGTATCAAAGCTTGTTCTGATGTTTACCATGCTCCTCGGCAGACTTGAAATACTACCCGTCCTTATTTTGTTTAACCGTCGAACGTGGAAGAGAACTTAGATGCTGCGGATTATTAACGCTGCGACGGCAAAATCTGCGAGTTGCGTTCTTGCATATTCGAAAAACAGCGCCCGCTGCGTCAGCAGCGGGCGAGTTGTTTACAGAGCCATTAATACAACGCCTGCACTTATGAGAATACAGCCTATGAGCGATTTCGGCGTGAATTTTTCGTGTAGAAAGACAAAGGCGGACACAATGGTAATTACGATACTCAATTTGTCAACAGATGCAACCCTTGAAACCTCTCCGATTTGAAGTGCTTTGTAATAGCAAAGCCACGAAGCACCCGTTGCAAGGCCCGATAATATCAGAAACAGCCAGCTTTTTCGGCTTATTTCCGATATGCCGCTTTGCGCATCGGTCAGAAAAACCATTCCCCATGCCGCGACAAGTACAACAACGGTTCTTATTGCAGTTGCAAGGTTTGAATTGACTCCTTCAATGCCGACTTTGGCAAGTATTGAAGTGAGAGCGGCAAAAACAGCCGACAGAACAGCAAGAATAAACCACATAACAATTCTCCTTTTATCATGTTGTATTATAACATCGGAAACGCCGTAATCGGCTTTTCAAGACATAGATTATAGGTATTACAGTGTAAAGTATAGAACGTGTGATGCGCATTGTCAAGAGTTTTCCCAAAAAGCGGATAATTATTTGCCGCCTGATTATGACGCAAAGCAGCCTTACAGCAGACCGGGTTGACACCGATTTCATGGCATATGTTATGTCAACTGTCTTTTCGCCGATAACGGAATAAGTGGAACTGACAGACGGAAACCTTTTCTTCTTAATTTGGACGCATTCCTTGTTCTGTTTGCTCTTTCGGGCCTCTGCTTCTTCACTTCGTGTTTTTTCGACAGAAGCGAAAGAGCAACGGCAACAGGCGGCGGGCTTTCGATTTTCTCGCTTGCGGTGACAATACTCGGAGTGATAGGACATATCACAGGTTCCGTGTATTTCAGCAAAAAGGGCCTGCCGCTTTAAAATTGCATACAGGTGAAAGAAAGAGCCGCACCCTTTATATG
>CAZCSZ010000080.1:0-5656 GCA_964501305.1 uncultured Ruminococcus sp. | reverse complement strand
TTTCCATACAGACGTTCTGGGCGATTTTATCAAACAGCTATATTTCGGGATTTATACAAGGAAAAATATACAAAGGCAGCCTTAAAAAGATATGCGTTCCCGGACTGAACTGCTATTCATGCCCCGGTGCACTCGGTTCATGCCCCATAGGAGCGCTTCAGGCGGTAATCGGAAGTCACGGCTATAAGTTCACCTTTTACATTACGGGATTTCTGTTTCTTGTCGGGGCCGTTATGGGACGGTTCATATGCGGATTTCTCTGCCCGTTCGGTCTTATACAGGACTTGCTTCATAAAATACCGTTCCCGAAGAAAGTCAAAACGTTTCCCGCAGATAAGTATTTGCGGTTTCTTAAGTATATTATACTCGCCGTATTCGTAATCATTCTTCCGATGTTTTTAACCGACCTTCTCGGACAGGGCGCTCCGTACTTTTGTAAACTTATTTGCCCCGTCGGAATGCTTGAAGGTGGACTGCCGCTTGTTCTCCTAAACAAAGCACTGCGCAAAACAGTCGGATTTCTGTATGCCTCAAAGGGCGTAATTTTGGTTGTTACCGTATTATTGTCTATTGTAATATATCGCCCTTTTTGCAAGTATATATGCCCTCTCGGTGCGATTTATTCTTTATTTAACCCGATTTCGGCATTGAGATACAGAACCGACAAGGAAAAGTGCATAGGATGCAAGGAGTGCGAAAAAGTATGCGATATGACGTGCAATCCGAGCATAAACCCCAACCCCGCGGAATGTATTCGATGCGGCAAATGCAAGACAGTATGCCCCACGGATGCGATTAAAACCGACTGTCTGTTTATAAAACAAAAACCGACCGACGGTGAAATGCCGAGTACAAAAGACAGCACCGGTAATTAAGAGCGTTTTCGAGTTTCATATTTCCTCCGTATTTCGCCGAGAAGAAACAAAAAGCATTCAATCCTTGCATCTTTCAAGACCTAACGATGCAAAAATCGAATGTCGACATTCTCTACCCGGTGGCAGTTTCATTATTAAAGATAACGCCCCAAGGCGCTTATTAAAAAGCGATGTGCTGACGCACATCGCTTTTTGTGTAATAATCCGTTCGTTGATACAATGAACTACCGAAAGCGAAAATAGTGCATTTATTCACCTCCGCCGTGCAAGGCATCCAGCGTCATTTGCGCCCCTAGCCGAAATGCATATACGAATATTGCTTCTTCTGCAAGACTCGCATTACTCACTCCAACAATCATCAAACCGCTCAAAAATATCACGTTGCTCGTCCGAGAGTGTTTTCAAGAGGTCATCGTGATGCCGAGCAATATAGTCCATCAACTGTTTCATTTCGGGGGTGTTGTTACGGCAGTCCTCTTGTGGACTTATATTGCCGTGCCATAATTCGCCGAGTATATTTTTCATATTCGCACCTCCTTATAGCACAACACTATTCCACGGTTCGGGCGCATCCTAACGCCTCCAAAAGGTCATAACAATCCAAAGGGCTTGCAGAAGTAAGCCTTGCGGGAAAATATTCTTTATTTATGGAATCGGCTAATTCTTCAAGTTTTTCCCTGGTGTAGATCATTTAAGTACCTTATGTTTCATCCTTTGTCATAGATTCGATAATTTGCATCCACTCTTTGTCGCCGAGATTAAGCTCTCTGGCTTTACGGAGCGCAATACGGACGGAGCCATTGCTCATTACATATTTGGAAATGTCAGGGGCAACAGTGTTAGTGCGAGCCTCCGCCGCGAGGTCGTTCATTAAAAGAACCTCTTCTTCGGTCAGTTCAAGCAGTTCTGCCAGCTTTGACATTTTCTCCGGTGAAGGAGAGTTGCGTTTGCCTTTTTCGATATCGCTCAAATAGGCAGGAGCGATATCCATCAGTTCTGCAAGCTTACGAAGATTCAAACCTTTTTCCGTGCGTTTTTGCTTAATAAATTCTCCGAAATTCATAGTCGTACCTCCTTAAAAAAGCGAGAGCTGTTCGTTTGTTCGCTCTTTAGTTAACACATATTATATTTTTAATGAGATTTCAATAGGAAATGCAAGGAATTATATATTTTCATTCAAAAATCAGTAATTTAACGAATACCTATCTTTTAACGATAGGAAGGCACTACACCTTGGCGGGGAGTAGTGCTTTTCTGCATTTTAGGGTATCCAAGGCACAACATATAGGCACCGCAAATACCGAAATGCACCACCAAAAAGGAAAAGCCCTTGATTTACAAGGACTTTCGGCTAATTTTTAACGTTAAAAAGAAAGCAGTAGATCGATACGATTGTATCAATCTACTGTTCTTTATTTGGCTGCGGAACTAGGATTTGAACCCAGACATACAGAGTCAGAGTCTGCTGTGCTACCCTTACACAATTCCGCAATTCGTTGCTTTGAACGATTTTCAGTATATCAAATAATCTTTAAGTTGTCAAGTGCTTTTTGAATATTTTTTCAATTTGGCCGAAAAATCTCGCCGACGCCGAAGTCAAACGGCATTTTCCCCGAACGGCAAATGCACACGATTAGTTTTTTTCATGACTTCACTATTGACAAGACGTACTGTTTGTGATATGATATAGAAAATTAATCGTAGGTAGAGGCGCGGCTTTCATCAGTACAACGACTGTTACGAGGAAAAGCACCGTTTGAAAGGGTTAGCCGCCGAAGCTTTATGTTCGTCCTCAAGAACATTTTGCTGGGCCGTGGGGAAATACCTCCCGGACTGTCACTTTTTGTGGAGCGCTATCTTAATTACAGGTCATGTCATATTTGATATCCCCTTTGATTTCGTACCGCTTCATAGGCGGTTTTTTTAATTCTATTTGAAAGGTGTTTTAACAATGAAAAAAATCACTTCACTTTTACTCGCTGCCGTTATGGCTCTCTTCTGCTTTGCTTCCTGCGGACAGACTAGCAAGACCGACCTTTCCTCGGCTGAAAACCTCTCCGACCTTTCAGGCGCAAAAATTGCGGCTCAAAGCGGTACCTTCCATGCAGATGCACTCGAACAGATTGAAAACGTTCAATCCTCAACATATCCTGATTTTACAGACCTTTTGACTGCGCTCAAGAGCGGTGCTATTGACGGCTATATCGCCGAAGAACCCACAGCACAATCGGTTTGCAAGACAGACGATACTCTCTCCTATGTTGCTCTCAAAAATAACGACACGGGCTTTACGGCAACAGCTGCCGACGTCGGAATCGCAATAGGTCTTAAAAAAGGCAACGAACTTTCCCAAAGCATAAACGATGTCCTCAAGGACATTACGGTTGATATGCAGAAAGCTCTCATGGAACAGATAATCTCCATTGCGAACGGAGAGGAAATAACGGAATTCGTTCTTAAGAGCGAAACACCCGAAAACCCCACAGGTACTCTCAAAATAGGCATGGAATGCGCTTATGAGCCTTATAACTGGACAGCAACCGATTCCTCAACTCTCGGTTGCGTTCCGATAAGCGGAGAAGGCAAGGAAGGCCTTTATGCAAACGGATACGACGTTCAAATTGCGAAGTACGTAGCCGACAAACTCGGACTTAAACTCGAAATATATGCAATGGAATGGGACTCTCTCATTCCCGCAGTTCAATCCGGCACTATCGACTGTATCGTAGCAGGCATGAGCCCTACGGCAGAACGCGCCGAAGAGGTTGATTTCACAAACACATATTACGAATCCAACCTTGTTGTAGTTATAAAGAAATAAGCAAAAGGATTACCGAAAAATGGATTTCATCACCGATGTTATTAATATAGCAATCAAATACTATCCGCAGCTTTTGAAAGGTGTGGGAAACACATTGCTTCTCGCACTTACAGGTACCGTAATAGGACTTGTTATAGGGCTTTTGACCGGAATTATAAGAACAGCTCCGCTCAGCAAGAATATAGTTTTGAGAACGCTTCATAAGATTTTAAACGCCGTTATTGCGGTGTACGTCGAAGTATTCAGGGGTACTCCGATGATGGTTCAGGCAATGGTCATCTATTGGGGATATGCCTTCGCCACAGGCGGCAATACTCTCGCACTTATTCCTTCGGGAATTATCATAGTGTCGATTAATACAGGTGCTTATATGGCGGAGATTGTGCGCGGCGGTATTATTTCAATCGACAAAGGGCAGTTCGAAGGCGCCATGGCTATCGGCATGACACATTCTCAAACAATGGTTAGAGTTATTCTCCCTCAAGTTATAAGAAATATTCTCCCCTCAGTCAGCAACGAATTTGTCATCAATATTAAAGATACATCGGTTCTAAATGTAATCGGAGTTACGGAACTGTATTATTTTGCGGGTATCATCAAGAGGCAGAATTTCGAAACGTTCCAAACTTATCTTGTAGTATGTATAATTTACTTTATCCTTACGTTTGCAGTCACAAGACTTCTCAGATTTATTGAGAAAAAGCTTGACGGAAAAGATAACTACACAATATTCGGATCACAGACCGACCCTTCGGCCGAAATACATATAAAGGAGGACGAGTAAAATGGAAATACAGGAAAACAGCGTAATAGAGCTCGCCCACCTTCGTAAAAGTTTCGGAGAAAACAGCGTTTTGAAGGATATTAACCTTTCCGTCAAAAAAGGCGAAACGGTCAGCATTATAGGTTCGTCGGGTTCCGGCAAAAGCACAATGCTAAGATGCATAAACCTACTTGAAACACCGAGTGACGGCGTCATTCTGTTCCATGGTGAGGACATTAAAAAGTCTTCGATGAAAATAGAACAGTACAGGGCTAAAGTCGTAATGGTTTTCCAATCATTCAACCTCTTCAACAATATGACAGCCCTGGAAAACTGTATAATCGGTCAAACCGCAGTTTTAAAGAAAAGCAAGAATGATGCCGAGAAAACGGCGATGATGTATCTTGAAAAAGTCGGCATGACCCCTTATATAAACGCAAAGCCAAAGCAACTGTCAGGCGGTCAAAAGCAAAGAGTTGCCATTGCAAGAGCACTTGCCATGGAACCCGAAGTGCTTTTGTTCGACGAGCCGACTTCGGCTCTCGACCCCGAAATGGTCGGAGAAGTTCTCAATGTTATGAGAGGCCTTGCCGCAGATGGCAGAACAATGCTTGTCGTAACTCACGAAATGGCATTTGCAAGAGACGTGTCCGACAGAGTAATCTTTATGCACGACGGTTACGTACTTGAAGAAGGAGCGCCCGACACACTCTTCACATCCCCCGTTCACGAGGAAACAGCAAACTTCCTCTCGAGATTCAGGAATTCTTAATGCACATTTTTGAGGGAGTGCTTCGCTGCGCGAAGCACTCCCTCATACTGTTCACACCACTCGGTGTAATCGGCACGCCGAAAGATGCAGGTTTTAAATAGCTTCATCTGTTTGTAAGATATATTGCAGACGTAAAGTATAATTGGCAAGTATGATACAGCCGTTTCCGACTCCCGCTGTATATGTGTAATCGGTATCTGTTCCGTTTTCGATATTGCGTTCTGTCTTAACAAGTCTGTTAAGACTGTCGTATGTATATTCGGAATACCATGTGCCGTTTAGCTTTACACGCTTGATTGCATTGAAGTCGAAATGTCCCGCACCGGATGTAACAGTGTAGCTGTCAATTCGGTTCTTTGAGTCGTAGTTTATAGACTGTTGATTTATACAGCTTTCCGCCTATTCCGCAAGAGGACTGCGGCGCC
>CAZCSZ010000079.1:0-5701 GCA_964501305.1 uncultured Ruminococcus sp. | reverse complement strand
GAGATACCCGAAGCCGATATAGGAATAGTTCTTGATAAAAGGATACTTGACAACCCGGAAATGACGCCCGTGACCGAGCTTGTATTTGGGTTTGCCGATTTCTTCGCAATTGATTTCACCGATGGAACGGAGGAGAGCATTGTTTCGGAGTTTTTGACTTCCCACAGCGGAAGCATTACCGCATACAATTTGAGATTTTTGTCAGGTGCATCAAGTTGCGATGCGGTTGCAAATGACTACAGGTTTTTTAATTCTTCGGAAAATGCAAACATATCGTTTTTGAACCCCATAGAATATACGCATAAAACCGACAAAGACGGGAAAGTCGATTTATCAGCTAAGATGCCGAAATATACACTGGAAAAAGGGATGATTGCAGACGGGAATAAAGATGGCGACAAAGATGAAGATAAAGACGGTTGAAAGAAAATCGTCATACAGCAAGTTTGTCGGTGCTCTTCGGATGTTATATGAAAGGCTTGTTGTTACGAAATGTCCTTCATGTCATGCGGTTACAAGGCATTCCGGTACGTTCTGCGATGCCTGCCTTGAGAAGTATACAACGGAGAGAAAGAGCGCTTGTCCGTTTTGTGAAATGACAGCCGAAGATTGCGTCTGCAGTTCGAGGGATTTGAAATTCAGTAAAAGTTTCGGCAAGTCGCTATGTTCTTTTGCTTTTTACAGAAAAGAGAATACGGTTCTTACAAGTGCTGTGTATTCTCTCAAAAGAAGTCCCGACAGAAATGCGGAAAAACTGTTTGCAAGGGAGCTTGCTTTGCAGTTACTTCATATTGCCGCTGAAAACGGTGTTGACCTTACGGAGTGGTGCATTACATTTCCTCCGAGGGGCACAAAATCGGTAATTCAGTACGGTTTTGATCAGGCGAAAGGGCTTTCAAAACGAGTTGCAAAGCTTACAGGAGCAACCTTTGAAGAAGTATTCGCAAGAAAAGGTTCAAAGAAGCAAAAGTATTTGAATTTCGGTGGAAGAAGACTTAATGCGGAGAGCTCTTTTGCTCTTAAAAAGGGTGCCGTTGTAAAAGGAAAGAAATACATTATAATCGATGATGTGGTAACAACGGGAGCGACTGTAAGAACGTGCGAAAAGTTGATTTGGCGTGAGGCAAAAGAAGTTTTTGCACTCAGTATCGCCAAAACGTTGAAGCCCGGCAAAGGGTATGACCGCCCTGAAGAGAGAAAGAGAAAGCCTGCAGACCCCGAAAAGCTGTGGTTTAACTCGTAAATACAGAACGAAGTCGCATGGCTTGTCTTTGGGCCTGCCGTGCTGAAAAAATCACCGCCGATTTTTCGTAAAAATCGGCGGTGATTCTATTAAGTATAAATCAGTTCTCGCAGAGAATATCCGCAATGCGCTTGCATGCAAAGCCGTCTCCGTAAGGATTTGAGGCGTGAGCCATTGAATCGTAGGCGTCTTTGTCCGTCAAAAGGCGGTCGAATTCTTTATAAATTGTGTCCTCGTCGGTTCCGACAAGCTTAAGTGTACCTGCGGCAATACCTTCGGGACGTTCTGTCGTGTCTCTCATGACAAGAACAGGTTTACCGAGTGAAGGAGCTTCTTCCTGAATTCCGCCGCTGTCGGTGAGAATAAGGTAACTTCTCGCAAGGAAGTTATGGAAATCGAGAACATCGAGAGGTTCAATTATATGAAATCTTTCGTCATCTCCGAAAACGTCAGCTGCTGCCTGCCTTACAACGGGGTTCATATGAATAGGGTATATAACTTTAAGGTCTCCGTGCTCGTCAACAATTCGCTTGATTGCCCTGAACATGTTGTGCATCGGTTCGCCGAGGTTCTCACGGCGGTGAGCTGTGAGCATAATAAGTCGGCTGTCCTTTGCCCATTCAAGCTCAGGATGTGTATAATCGGCTCTTACGGTGGTTTTCAGTGCATCGATTGCGGTATTTCCCGTAACATATATATCTTCGGCTTTTTTGCCTTCATTTACGAGGTTCTGTCTTGAAAGCTCGGTAGGAGAGAAGTGATATTTTGCAATTATGCCGACGCCCTGGCGGTTGAATTCTTCGGGATAGGGAGAATAAATATTGTAAGTGCGAAGTCCCGCTTCAACATGTCCAACGGGGATTTGAAGGTAGAATGATGCAAGAGCGGCTACAAAAGAAGTCGATGTGTCTCCGTGAACGAGGACAACATCAGGGTGTTCCTTTTCGAGCACCTCTTTAATTTTTTGCAGAATGTTGGTTGTAACATCGAACAGTGTCTGCTTATCCTTCATTATAGAAAGGTCATAATCGGGAGTGACGTTGAAGGCTGTTAAAACCTGGTCAAGCATTTGTCTATGCTGGCCTGTTACGCATACAACGGTTTCCACTTCTTTTCTGCCTTTTAATTCATTTACGAGGGGGCACATTTTGATAGCTTCGGGTCTTGTGCCGAATACGAGCATTATTTTTTTCATCGTCTACTCCTTACTGTTCAGCTGATTTCGATGTTGCCGCATTTCTTGCTTTTACAACGTTTACGATGTTGGGAATAATGGGTAAGAGCGCGAAAACATACGACAAGACAATGTCCTGAACAAAACTTGAAACCAATTCCGGTTCACTGAATGAGAGGTAGGCTACGCGGAATATATCGAAAAATGAGACTTCGTAACCGAGATCTATATAATAATCGTAAAATTCGAAAGCAAGGCAGAAATATTCGGCAACAACCGTCATTATAACCGTTGCGACAACCGATGAGATAAGAGCTGCTATGGAAGCCTTGTTCTTTGTTCTGGCAAACAAACCGTATCCGACATTTGCAAGAACGTACATTATAAGACCTGAAAACGAGGATATGTATCCGAGCTGATAGATTAGAAAATATACAGCACCGCCTATTATGGAGAAAAGAAAAGCTCCGACGACGCCGTTTATAACATTTCCGTTGTCGTTAATATCAACCGGCGGAACGTTTGTCGAATTGATTTCGGGATTGAGAACGGAAGTGCGGTTTGTGACGGCTTTATCGTAAGATATGGCGTCAAAATCGGGCACGGAGTTTCCGTTTGACGGTGTATTTTGTGAGGGAGAACTGTCCGACAGGGTAATTTGCGAAAAATCGTTCGAACCGCATTCGGAACAGAAAACAGCGCTGTCGTCGTTCGATATGGCGTAACACTTGTTGAATTTCTTCATTTCGATGACCTTTCATTAAAGCTGCCAAGGCAGACAATGCAGATGACAGTAAATTATCTTATAAAGAGTATACTATAAAAAATGCGTTTTGTCAATCAAAATAAGCAATATATGACACATGTTGCTCCTTTTGCAGCCTGACGGGGAACGGCGAAATAGACAAAATCGCCCTCCCGATAGTTCGGGAGGGCGATAAAATCACGACGTTAAAGCCCGGTTTTAATTAGTCCTCGTAAAGTTTTGAATACTTTGTGAGTCTGTCATACTTAGCCTTTGCTGCAGCTTCGGCTTTAGCGAAGAGAACTTCGGCTCTGTCGGGGAACTGCTGCATAAGTCTTGCATAACGGTTTTCGCTCTTGATGAAGTCAAGGTAGCTTGCGGTGGGCTCTTTGGAGTCGAGAGTGAACGGATTTTTGCCTTCGGCTTTAGCTGCGGGGTTGAATCTGAACATCTGCCAATAGCCTGCCTCAACAGCCTTCTTCATTTCTTCCTGGCAGTTCTTCATACCGCCCTTGACACCGTGCATTTCGCAAGGCGCATAACCGATAATGATTGAAGGTCCGGGATAAGCTTCAGCTTCAACAAGCGCTTTGATGGTCTGGTTCATGTCAGCGCCCATTGCGATCTGTGCAACGTATACGTAACCGTAACTCATTGCTATTTCCGCGAGGTTCTTTTTGCCTATGGCTTTACCTGCGGCAGCAAACTGTGCAACCTGTCCTATGTTGGACGATTTAGATGCCTGACCGCCTGTATTGGAGTATACTTCGGTGTCGAATACCATGATATTTACGTCTTCACCGGATGCTATAACGTGGTCAAGTCCGCCGAATCCTATATCGTATGCCCAACCGTCGCCGCCGAATATCCAAACGGATTTCTTTGCGAGATAATCCTTACCTTCGAGAATTTCCTTCTCTGCGGGAACTGTTTCGCATGTTCCGCGCGCAACGTCATCTGCGAGCATAGCGCACATGTGCTCTACTGCTGCGGCGTTGGCTTTTGCATCGTTGAGAGTGTTGAGGAGCCTTCAAGACATCCGGTCCACTCTTCGGTGACGTTCATTTCCTTGTAGCGTTCAAGGAGGTCACGTACCTTTTGAATGTATCTTTCGCGGAGAACCTTCTGACCGAGGTGGATGCCGAGGCCGTGTTCTGCGTTATCCTCAAAGAGTGAGTTAGCCCATGCCGGTCCGCGACCTGTGCCGTTGTTTACGGTGTAAGGAGTGGAGGGAGCCGAGCCGCCCCAAATGGAGGAACAGCCTGTTGCGTTGGAAATGTACATTCTCTCGCCGAAGAGCTGAGTTATAAGGCGTGCATAAGATGTTTCGGCACATCCTGCGCATGAGCCCGAGAACTCAAGGAGAGGCTGTTTGAACTGACTGCCTTTTACGGTGCTGTTTATGAGTTCGGGTTTTTCCGTGACGTTTTCAACAGCGTAATCGAACGGAGCCTGCTGATCCTGCTGGGTTGACTGAAGTGCCATAACGATAGCCTTTTTGTCAGTGCCGTCGCGCTCTGCTTTTGCGGTAACGGGACAAGCTTTGACACAAAGGGTACAACCCATACAGTCAAGAGGAGAAATAGCCATTGTGAATTTGTAATTTGTCTTTATAACGGGCTTTGCCGTGTACTTTGTAGCGACGGGAGCCTTAGCAGCTTCTTCTTCCGTCAAAGCGAACGGTCTGATAGCGGCGTGAGGACATACAAACGCACAGGAGTTACACTGAATACAGTTTTCGGGAATCCATTCGGGAACATATACCGCAACTCCGCGTTTTTCGGAAGCGGCGGCGCCTTGCGGGAATGTACCGTCAACGTAATCTGTGAAAGCGGAAACAGGGAGGCTGTCGCCTGCCATAGCCCCAACGGGAGATACAATCTTGTTTACAAATTCCGCAAGGTCACTTCTCTTGGATTCAAATGCCGCCTTGGGAGCATCGTTTCCTGCTGCTTTCCATGATTCGGGAACGTCAATTGCCGTGAAAGCATCTGCGCCTGCATCGATTGCCTGATAGTTGAGGTCAACGATTGCCTGTCCCTTCTTTATGTAGGATTTGTAAGCCATTTTCTTCATATATTCAACGGCTTCGTCTTTGGGAAGGATGTTGGCAAGAGCAAAGAAAGCGGATTGGAGAACCGTGTTCTTAACTTTGGCGTTTCCTATTTTGTTTGCGGAAATATCGGTTGCGTTGATTGTGTAGAATTTAATATTGTTGTTTGCAATATAAGACTTAACGCTTGCGGGAAGGTGAGTGTCAAGTTCTTCTGCACTCCATGCACAGTCAAGCATGAACGTACCGCCGGGTTTAACGTCGCTTACGATGTCGTACTTGCCGATGTATGCCTGATTGTGGCATGCGACAAAGTCAGCTTTCGTAATGTAGTAAGGGCTCTTTATTGCCTTGTCGCCAAAACGGAGGTGAGATATTGTTACACCGCCTGTTTTCTTTGAGTCGTACTGGAAATAAGCTTGAATGTATTTGTCGGTGTGGTCGCCGATGATTTTAATCGAGTTCTTGTTAGCGCCGACTGTACCG
>CAZCSZ010000078.1:0-5804 GCA_964501305.1 uncultured Ruminococcus sp. | reverse complement strand
GTAATAGACGTTAAACCGTTCCAGGAAGGTTACGCAGCAGCTATTTATAACTGGTTCGGCGGCAGCGATACAGTATCGTATGCATGCGGATATTTCTTCGATGACAGCAAATTTATGGTTGTTGATTCCAACGGACTTATGAATCCTTCCGCATCCGCAATTCAGTCGGCACCCGCTGATTTCACACTTAATGAGTGGCACCACATCGTATTCGAATACGACAACGAAACATGCGTAATGCGTTACTACTTCGACCCGAAGATGGATGGAGACCGCGTTTCAAAGGATGCAACCCCCGTATTCGCTTTCCGTTACAGATACTTTGACTATGCGGGCAGAGAAGAATGTGCTGTTATTCTCAGAAGAATGAACTGCCAGATTCAGATTGACAACATTGAGTATTACAACTTCGTTGACTGGACAGGAACGGGCGCAATGGACGACACTGTTGTTGACCCCGGTACAGGTGGCGGAGTAGTTACTCCCATTGAAAAAGACGAAGAAGTCGATCTCGGCTTCGATGTTGAAATACTCGATGACGGCTCTTACGCTCTTAATGTTAAAAACAACGCTAAGTTCCTTGAGAACAATGTTACGGCTGTATCATTCACAGTTAACTACGATGCCGGCAAACTCGTATTCAAGGGAGTTGACACTATATCTGCGGATGCAGTGGAAATCAACGACGATGGAAATGGTAAGGCTATTGTTAAGATTAAAGACCTTGCAGTTCTCAAAGATGTCGATGCAGATGCAGTGCTTCTCAGAGTTCTCGTAGCACCCAAGGACGGAGTTGAGGTTTCCGAAGAGGATATTGCAGATCTCGTTTCGATTAAGGCGTCTATAACGACACTTTCCAAGAACACAGGCGATATAGTACTTTATGTAGGTGCGGCGCTCGTAATCGTTCTTGCAATTGGAACAGCTGTAGTAGTCTACAGAAGAAAGAGAAATACTGTAGAGTTCTAATTGAATTTTTGACGGTTTAATAAACAAAACATAACCCCGACTTACAAATAGTCGGGGTTATGTTTTGCCCACACTCGTCATTCAATCCGACGTAACTTTGACGGTTCCGCAATAGATGCGGCAGGATGAACGATAGTACCCGACTATAAGAGGTCATGTATGTTTGACTTTCATTGGACACTTGTTAACTTCCTTTGCCGCCAAATATCGGTGAGCGTCAAGGGTTGATTTTTTACTTTGTTTGTGCTATACTATTATAACACCCATTAGGGTAATCTCATGTCGGAGGTGATATTTTGAATAAAAAGAGCAATCCATCCAAAAATGCATTGGAAGAGCTTTTTTCAAACGGCACCGATGAAATCGGGGTTGAAAGTAGGATAAATAAGGAACCGGACAGACGTGAAGAACTTAAGAGAACATTCTTCGGACTTTCTTCGGAGGATAGTACATCCTTCAAAAACACGGATATGCCGGTCGATAAGACAGACGATACTGCAGTAGCTATCGGTCTTTCTGCAAACAATATATCAAATGTCAAACGCCGTGAACCTAAATCAAGGGTTGTTTCAAATGTAACACAACACACAGGCGTGATCCCGAAAGTACAGCAGCACACGGTAACAATCCCGAAAGTACAACAGCACACAGGCACAATTTCGAAGGCACACCAGCACACGGGTACAATTTTGAAAGAACAACAGCACACGGGAACAATCCCGAAAGTGCAACAGCATGCGTGTGCAATTCCGGAAACACCCGTTGCTGAGAAAAAAATCCCTAAAAGCAGCACAAAGCGCAAATCCGCTGTTTGGCTGATTTCCGTAATCGGCGCATTTCTCATCTGTGTATGCGCTGTAACAGCCTTCATTTATATTAAAGAGAAGAACAGATTTGTTCCGGCTGACCTTGTTTGCAGCATAGGCTCTATGGTATCAGACGGTGCAGAAGAGCAGGCAAAATCCGCTGTACTTTCGCCGACACAGGAAAGATACAAAGTTACGTTTACGTTCTTTGAAAAGCCTGATATTGTTTGCACAACGACCAAAACGACAGTCGGTGATCTTATCGGACTGCTTGGAATTGAAATCGATGAAATGAAGAGACTGTCACACAGTCGGACCGATGAGATATCGGAGGATTGTACGGTTGATATTAAGACCCTTTCATATTCTGAAGCGAAAACTACCGAGGCTATTCCGTTTGAGACGGAATATGCCGATGTTCAGACTATCCCGAAGGGCACAACAAGTGTTTACCGTGCAGGTGTCAACGGAGTAAAGACATATACTTACAAATGCTTGCTTGTTAACGGCGAGGAAGAATCACGTGAGCTTGTGAAAGAGAGTGTAACGTCAAATCCAACAACACAGATTGTGTACCGCGGAATCGGCGGCACTGTCACATCTCAAGGACAGACGTACAGCTTTTCCTACTATATCGATGTCAGCGCAACTACATACCATATAGTCGGCACAACGGCATCGGGGCTGCCGACGAGTGAGTCCGTAATGGCGGTTGACCCGAGAGTAATAAGACTCGGTACGGAATGTGTTGTTAAGGGAAGCTACGGCGATTTCGGATACAGAATTGCTGCCGATACAGGTGGAAGTATCAAGGGCAATAAAATCGATATCTGGCTCCCGCAAGACAGCTATTATGCAGGCGGTTTCGGCTGGCGGGCGATGAGAGTATATATTTTGAATTAAGGTGATGAAATGAACTTTGATAGGCTTGAACAATATCAGGATTGGCTCTGTAATGAATGGAGAATACCGGGTAATACTTGTATTTGTCATGTAAACGGAACTGAAGTTTACCGCCATTCTGCGGGCTACAGTGACGTTGAGAGCAAAACGAAGATGAAGGGCAACGAGCTTTTCAATATGTACAGCATATCGAAAACTGTAACTACTCTTGCGGCTCTTCAGCTGTTGGAAAGAGGTCTTTTTGAACTCAATGAAGGACTTGACCGTTATCTGCCCGAATTTCACGATGTCAAGGTCAAAATAACAAACAGCGAAGGCACCGAAGAAATCCGAAAGGCGGAAAAGTGGATAAGAATACGTGACCTTTTTCAAATGACGTCAGGATACGATTATACAACAGACAACGAGTATATAAGAGCGAGACAGAGTGCGCCGGGGATAATAACGACAAGGGAAATGTCGAAAGCCCTCGGAGAAACGCCGCTCTGCTTTGAGCCCGGCGATAGATGGATGTACGGAATGAGCCATGATATACTTGCCGCACTTGTTGAGGTTATATCGGGTGAGAGATTTTCGACATATGTCAAAAAGAACATATTCGGCCCTGCAGGAATGAATAACTCATATTTTCATCTTCCTGAGGATGAAATAGAGAGCAGAATGGCATCTCAATACCGCTTCGATGACGACAGCGGTAAAGCACTTAAGATATCAAAAAAGAACAATTTCATATTCGGTGACGAATATGACAGCGGCGGTGCGGGAATTATAAGCACTGCGGAGGACATGGCACGGTATGCCGACATTCTCGCAAGAGGAGGCGTGACGAAAGACGGCCACAGGCTCATATCAAGAGCGACAATAGACCTTTGGCGACACAATACACTTGATGAGAGACAAAGAAGAACCTTTGACTGGTCTCCGCTTGAAGGATACGGTTACGGACTTGGTGTCAGGACTCACCTTGACCCGTCAAAATCCGGCTCGCTCACACCTCTTGGAGAGTTCGGTTGGTCGGGTGCTGCCGGCGGATATATCCTTGTTGACCCTGATAACGGCATATCTATGTTCTATGTTCATCACATGCTGAATAATCAGGAGTGGTATACAACACCGAGACTGCGTAACCTTCTTTACGCATGTCTTGAATATTGAATATTTGAATATTAAATCGGCGGCCCTTTTGGACCGCCGCTTTGAAAATCATTCGAAATATGTTTCCACGGTTTTGACGCAGCCTTCGGGAGAGTAACGCCAATATGAAATATGCGATGCGGTTTTGGAACTTATAAAGTATCGCAACTGAGTTTTTAAAAAAGGCTGAGGATAGGAGTCTATAATGGATAGTTTGACCTTCATTTTTTCCGATGTAATATTCTTTATGTAAACCGCACATGCTTCGCCTACGGATACACCGTCTCTTTTTTCCGCAAGTCCCGCAAGGTTCGGTGACAACTCGACGAATATACCGTAGTTTTCAATACTGCGTATTCTACCGACGACAGTGGAGCCTATCTCAAATTCAGAGGCGTTTTCCTCCCATGTACCGAGAAGCTCGCGCAAAGTCATGTATACTCTCCCATTTTCACGGTCAACACTTTTCACGGCGACGTCGATTATATCGCCTTTTTCGAGTCTGTCTTTCGGATGCGATATTCTCGATACGGAAATACAGTCAATGCTTAAAAGCGATACAATGCCGCATCCGATATCGACAAATGCTCCGAATGTATCAAGATGAGTTACAGAGGCGGTTATTATATCTCCGGCGGCGAGTTTTGAAATTTTGTTCTCAATACACATTTCCTGAGCTCTTTTTCTTGACAGGATAGCTGTATAATTTCCGCCTCTTTCGATGATTTTTTCGACCGTAAAGCAGACGGGACGGCCGACTCTTGTAATAACGGCAATATCCCTCGGGGCGCAACCGTTTTCATCGACGGCACAAAGTGACTTCGGAATTATTCCGACAGCGCATCCGAGATCGACTGTTAAATCAAGACTGTCGGCGCTGCATGAAACGGCCCTTGCTTCGAGTATTACACCTTCGTTCATCGCTTTTTCGAGGGTTTTGATACTTGACAGATAGTATGTATTTGCCTCACTTTGGAGCAAAAGACCTTCGGGCAAATATTTGTTTTCCTTCATTTGACTCTCCTTTGTGTTTGTCATTTCGTTTATTAAAGAATATGTAAGTATTTTTAAATCTATGAGCCGAAATTAATTTTTCAGTATTGAATTAAACGGAGGCAGTGATGAAAAGAAGTAAATTCAGAGAGATTATCTACAGCGGAGCATCCTTTTTAGGTGGTGCGGCACTTTTTGGTATATCGATGAATATGTTTCTCTCACCCGGTAAAGTTGTAATGGGCGGTGCGACGGGCATTGCGACGACGGTTAATTATCTTTACAACTCCATACCGATAGGTGTACTGATTATTGTCATTAATATACCGCTTTTGATTGTAAATTGGCACAGACTGGGTATTGTCGAAATGCTGAAAACGCTTGCGGGTATAGCTGTGTCGTCGTTCGCGATAGACCTTATGACTTTTTTACCTGTTACTCTCGACGACCCGCTTCTTTGCGCTGTGCTCGGCGGAGTTACCATGGGAGCTGGAGCGGGGTTAATGCTCGCGAGAGGCTTTTCCACGGGCGGAAGCGACCTTGCCGCTATGATGCTTCAAAGAAAGATAAAAGCGCTGACTACGGGGCGTATTTTGCTTATAATAGATGCCGTCATAGTAATAGGTTCGGCTGTTGTGATGAGAGACTATGAAACAGTGATTTATTCCGCTGTTGCGATTTTCTCGTACAGCACGGCACTTGATGCGGTGATGAACGGAAGTGAAAGGGAAAAGCTTGCCCTTATCGTGTCACGCCGTCACGAAGAAATAGCAGACGGCGTAGCATTACAGCTTGGCCGAGGTGTAACCGTTTTGCACGCAAGTGGATGGTACACGAAGGAAGTCCGTGAGGTATTAATGTGTGTTGTCAAACGTCAGGAGGGATATGTTCTTAAAAATCTTGTGGAGAAGATTGACTCCGATGCTTTTATGATAATGACAGATGCGACCGAGGTGCTCGGCGAAGGATTTAAATCCATTAATCCCGAGGCGAAGCGGG
>CAZCSZ010000077.1:0-5824 GCA_964501305.1 uncultured Ruminococcus sp. | reverse complement strand
GTGTCGGAGTGTTCAAGACCCAAAGCATCAGAGATAATATCTGCGGTAACTTTAGCTCTCGAAAGAGGAGAGGTGAAGACTTTTTTGACTGAAAGGCCGAGTTTTTCGGCTTCTCGGAGAGATGCGGCGCATTCATTTGCCTGTTCTACACCCGTTTCGTTAAGAGCAATGTCCTCCCTTCCTTGAAGTTTTAAAATGAGATTGCAATCCGTCTGCCCGTGACGTACCATAAAAACAGGGGACATGCCGTCGGACAGCAAAGCGGCGGCTTTTTCGGGGCTTTTGAGAATAACCGGTGTTTTCTGCAGCACGCTCTTTTTTCGAGGCGCACGACCTGTGGTATTTCTTGAATTATTGTTTTCGTTACCGCTGTGATTCACTTCACATCCTCCTTCTTCGGCGTATTGCCTCTGCGTTCCTTATATCTATTTATTATACACCGCATTACAAGGAAAATCAACATTTTACGCATATTTTTGTTAAATAATTATCCGTTTCATAGTTTCCGCTTATACAGACGGCATTTTCGGGTAAAAGGAGGTGAAAAATTGCGACGGATACTTGATATAAAAGAATTAATGTGATAAAATAAAATATCAATTATATAGCGAAATGAGGTTTATATATGAAATTCGGAACTTTATATGCTTATTGGACACATGAATGGGTAGCCGATTACTTCAAAATTGCGGATAAATGCCGTAAAGCAGGCTTTGATGTAATGGAAATCGGTGCATCTCACCTTCTTGATATGAGCGATGGCGAGATTGAAAAGTTGAGGGACTACTGTAAAGATTTGAATCTTGAAATATCCTGCAACCTCGGCCCTCCTAAGAGCAAGGACATATCTTCAAAAGACCCGTCTGTAAGGGCGGCGGGCGTAAAGTACCTTACCGATATCCTTTATCAGATGAAGAAGCTCGGCTCAAAAGTGCTTATAGGCGCACTTTACAATTGTTGGCCGCACGATTTTATCGATGTAGATAAAGATGCTATGTGGGAGCGCTCCGTTTCCGAGATGAAAAAGGTTGCCGCTGTTGCCGACAAGCTTGAGATAGACCTCTGCCTTGAAGTACTCAATAGGTTTGAATCCCCTCTTGTCAATGACTGCGACGAAGGAATAAAATACTGCAAGGACGTCGGACACAAGAGCTGTAAGCTTTTGCTTGACACCTTCCATATGAACATAGAAGAGGATGACCTTCCGGCGGCTTTCCGCAAAGCGGGAAAACTGTTAGGTCATGTTCACGTCGGCGAATCTAACAGAAAACTTCCCGGTATGGGACATCTTCCGTGGGCTGAAATGGGCAAGGCTTTGCGTGATATAGGCTTTGACGGATGTGTTGTTATGGAACCTTTTATGAAAATGGGCGGACAGGTTGCATCCGACATTAAGGTATATCGTGATTTGTCAAACGGTGCAGACGAAGAAACCATGGATAAATACATTGCCGACAGCCTTGTATTTTTGAAGAACAATTTCGAAGGTTGACAACCGAGGGGTAACGAAATGGCTGAAATTATTACTATGGGCGAGATCATCGTCGAGATAATGAGAGCAAACGAGGATGAACCGCTTTATTCGGCGGGAACGTTTAAAGGCCCGTATCCGAGCGGCGCACCCGCTATATTTATCGATACGGCGGCAAGGCTCGGTCACAGCGCCAAAATAATAGGCGGAGTAGGCAAAGACGACTTCGGAAAATGTCTGCTTGACAGACTGAGTAAAGACGGTGTTGACGTATCTGATGTTCTGGAAAACGACAGAATATCGACGGGATGCGCATTTGTAACGTATTTTGCCGACGGGTCGAGAAAGTTTATTTTCCATATCGGAAACACTCCCGCTGTTCTTGCGAAAGCGCCCGCAAAAGAGAAACTCGAAGGAGCTGAGTATTTTCATATAATGGGTTGTTCTCTTATGGCGGACCTTACATTCGGCAAAGAAATAGTCAAAGCTATGACGGATGCCGCAAATGCGGGAGCGAAGGTTTCGTTTGACCCGAATATAAGGCCGGAGCTCATGAAAGACCCTGAGGCAATGGAACTTGTAAAAGCCGTAACCGACAGAATGAACGTTTACATGCCGGGAGTCGGCGAACTTCTTCAGTTCAGCGGAAAAGACAGTGTTGACGAGGCGGTAGCTCTCTATTTTGAAAACCCCAATCTTGAAATTATAGTGTTGAAGGACGGTTCAAGAGGCTGTCATGTATACACACGTGATGGAGGACGTTTCGATTTCGGGATTTACAGAGCAAAACCCGTCGATGCAACGGGAGCGGGAGACAGCTTTGATGCCGCTTTCCTTTGTGCGCTTATCGAAGGGAAAAGCATAGAGGATGCAACAAAAACGGCAACGGCGGCAGCGACGCTCAATATAGCTGCTTTCGGACCCATGGAGGGCAAAATAAGCCGCGAAAACGTCGAGAAACTGATAGAGGCAAACGACGTTGTTTGAGCTGTATGGTGGGCGAAATAAAGCCCCAGACGGGCATTCTTGCGCCACGCGGCATTAAATTAAACAAGCAAACAGGCAGGAGATTATTATGTATACAACAAGCAAAGAAATGATTTTGAAGGCAAGAGAAGGACACTATGCCGTTCCCGCTTTCAATGCCGAAAACATGGAAATGGTGCAGGCAATCATTTCGGCGGCAGAGGAAACAAAAAGCCCCGTAATGATACAGACAACACCTACCACGGTAAACTATATTACAAGAGAAATGGCGTTTGCAATGGTTAAGGCGGAGGCCGACAAAGCAAGCGTTCCCGTTGCTCTTCACCTTGACCATTGCGAGAAGTATGAAGATGTTGTTCTCGCTATGGAAGCGGGGTATTCATCCGTTATGATAGATGCATCCAAAATCCCTTATGAAGATAACGTAGCGCTCACTCGAAAAGTCGTTGAGAAAGCGAAGGAATTCGGTGCAACCGTTGAAGCGGAACTCGGAACGGTCGGCGGCAAGGAGGACGGACATTCCGCATCCGTTATGTATACTGACCCCGACGAAGCACTTGATTTTGCGACGAGAACCGGAGTGGATATTTTTGCCGTGGCAATAGGCACCGCTCACGGTTTTTACAAGGGAGAGCCGAAACTGAACTTCGAGCTTCTCGCAAAGCTTCGCGAGATAATAAAAGTGCCTTTAGTTCTCCACGGCGGTTCCGGCATTCCCGATGAGATGATAAGAAGAACGATTGAACTCGGCATCTCCAAGGTGAATTTCGCAACGGAACTCCGTGCCGCAATGACAAAAGCGGTGCGTGAGGCTCTTTGCGACGAAGGAATTATCGACCCGAAAAAATTCATGGGAAAAGGTCGCACGGCGGTTTACGATTTATGTGTGCATAAAATCTAACTGTGCGGTTCGGACAATAAAGCATAATTTAAATCACGGAAAGTGAAAGGTTCCGCAAACGAAACGTCCCGAAAAGTCGAAACTTTCGGCAAGGCAAAGCGTTTGCGGAACCTTTGTTATTTTACAGGTTTTCACATTTCAGCGCATCTATCGGATTTTCCACTCGTATTTTGCTCATCAAATAAAGCATGGTTATGAAAACGACGGCAAAAACGCTGAGACGATATCGCAACAACAATCCACGGCAGACGGAACGATGTTTCAAATCCGGAGTATACGGTTATGAAAATAAGGAAAGACATTTCTCAAACCTTTTCTTTGTAAAATCTGATTGCGAAACGGGCGCCGTGCGGGTTTATATTTTTCGCTTTTACAGCCTCGTTTTGGGATGCTACTACAGTTCTTGCAAGGGCAAGCCCTATGCCAAACCCTTTGTCACCGAAATTCTTTCCTTTATAAAAACGCTCGAAAATGTGTGGAAAGTCCTCTTTTGCAATACCGCAACCGTTGTCCGATATGACAATTTCGGAAAACAGGGCGTTTTCGCTTGCCGACAGGGATATATTCCCGCCTTCGGGAGTGTGCTCCATGCAATTCTTCACTATATTTGTTATAATTTCAACGGTACAGTCAGGGTCTCCCGAAAAGCAAACCTCGGCGCTGACCGTAAGGCTCTGCTCTTTCAACTTTGCGGGAATGAGAAGCGTAGATAGGGCGCGGTCAATTAATGCCTTGAGCGGCACGGTCTCTTTTGCGAAAACCGCTGTGCCCGAATCAAGGTTGAATATTTTCAAAAGAGCGGTTAGAAGTCTGTCAATTCCGGAGAGCATGCCGTACAGTTCAAATGTTACGGATGCGCTTTTTTCTCTGTCAAATCGAGTTTTGAAAGGGTTGATGCAAGCAAGTTGATTGAGGTAAGAGGAGTTCTTATTTGATGCGAAATGTCGGCAATTGAGTTTGCAAGGTATACCTTGTCGTTCATAAGGCTTTGCTGTTGTGAGCGCAGACGGACAGTCATCTTATATACTTCACTTTGAAGAATGCCGAGTTCGCCCTCCGAGCAAATGTCGAAATCGATTCTTTCGTCGCCGTGAAGGACACGGTTGATACTGTCGGATATCTTTGAAATTGCTTTGAGGCTTCGATATGTGAAAAAAGATATATGCCCGAGAATATAATGCACAAAGCCAAGGTCGGAAATCCGAACAGAACACTATGCCGAAAGGAGAACACGGAGAAGAGCGCTCCTATTGACAGGCAAAGTAAAAGAGCGATTTTAACATCTCACCTGCAGTTTAATATTCAAATCAATTATACTAAAAACGGCAGACATTCAACAGCCTGCCGTATATTTTTTAAGGGGGTTACATAAATGTGAGCAAATCCGTCATAAGGGTATCTTCCGCTTCAATCAGCTTTTTCGCATATTTTTTTGAGTGCTCGCTTGCGTTTTCGTATTGGTTCATGTACCTTGCAAGACTTTTAACACCCATTGAACAACCGTCGTACATAAGCTCTGCCACAGTTGCGTCACTCGGACTTTCGGATAATTTCCAGTTTATTTTCATCCACGTCATCGCTTTTGCCATAGTGCTCATGCTTTTTCCCGACTCGCAAAGACAGTTTAATTCCGAGCGTATGCTGTCCCCTATTGTTTTGTGCTTAACGAGTGAATCAGTCACAATCCTGTGAAGGTCCCTGTTTTTAATGTTGTCCATAACCTCATTTATCGAATTAACGGCGGTCTTGACACCCGCATCACATTCCCTTAGCAATTTAACCGTATCCTGTTCCATATGCCGCTCCTTTCTTTTCTTATAGTATCACCGAATATAAGAAAAATAAACGTGCATTTTGTGTTTGATTATTGAGCTTGCTTGTGATGAAAAGGTCATTAAGGAACTGAATACCGAGCAGAAAGCAGATTATTCTCAGGCACTTTTGACCTTCAGTGTTAATCGCCGTATGATAGCGGCTTCTCCTCTTGCCTTTGAAGGTGGGTGTAAAAAACAGAGTGGAATCCGTTTTGAATTACAAGAAGCCCGCATTTTGGATTATTTCAGTTGCTATTGTTGCGAGTGTTGTTGTAGCAGTATGCTTTCTTACTAATCCAATAAATACAAGCGATAAAGTATTAAATAAACTCATCAATCTTGAAGATTACGCGGAATAGAGCAAAAGGAAAAACGCATAACCCTTTCTGTTCACGTTTCTGAATTATCCGACAAGATATATACTGAAAGTGGCAAAACCTTTGGAGTCAAGCAAGTAATGGCTTATCAAGATGCAACTACTTCGATTTACTTGAAAGAAGCAAGGTATTCAAACGAGAGTGAAGATAATCTGTATTTCTGCTTTGATTTGCCTAAAAAACAAGGTGTTTTACTCTATCCTTATGAAATTACCAATAGAGGGAGACTCACCTAATTCCATATCTCAATACCTCTCTATATATTCCAATAATG
>CAZCSZ010000076.1:3436-5883 GCA_964501305.1 uncultured Ruminococcus sp. | reverse complement strand
TAGCTGCACGGGATGCACTTGAAGAAGTCGAAAGCGAAATCGGAGACTGTGAAGTTTACGGGCTCGAATACACCGATTTCGGTGTGCCGGCAGATAACGAAAGCAAGCACGCCGACGGCGAAGAAGGCGCATACTTCACGAAAGCCGACGGCGACAATGTCGAAACAAATGCAAGCACGGCAACAGACATCGCCGGCATAATTCAAACAGCCGAAATCCCGATTGAAACGGGCGGCGCCGATATGATACAAGCCGCCGAAATCCCGACTGTAAACGGCAACATCGCAGAACCGGGCAACCCCTCGGAAAATGCTTTTCCGAGCGACAAAAGCGCTGCCGAAACCGATTTGTAAAACCGCTCATTACAGACTGAAAGCAAAAACAGAAAGTATAAGGATATCGGCTCAGACGGCAAAACGCCGTATGCCGACAAGGAAAGGTATTTAACATGATTTACTGTCTTACAGGCGAACTTATATTTACCGATGCACTCTCATACACCGCCGTCATTGACTGTGCGGGAGTGGGATACAAGGTATCCGTAACGGGAAATACGTTCAATACAATCTCAACCAAGCTCAACGAAACGGTACGCCTATACACCCATATGTCAATCAAGGACGATGCCGTCGATTTGTACGGCTTCTCAAACACCGAGGAAATGACGGCGTTCAAATTGCTTCTCGGCGTTTCCGGTGTCGGTCCCAAGGCGGCGTGTGCCATTCTAACAGCAATGACACCGCAAGCACTGTCATTGGCGATACTGAAGGGCGATACAAAAGCCATAGCCAAGTCACAGGGCGTCGGAACGAAAACGGCGGCACGTATTGTAATCGACCTCAAAGACAAATTCGGAAAAGCATTTCCGACAGACGAAACCGCCGAGGGTATTCCCGAAATGCAAAGCGACAAAAAGGCAAGAGGCGGCGGAAAGCTTTCCGATGCAAGGGATGCCCTTTGCGTTCTCGGTTTTTCCCGTGCCGAGGCATCACGTGCCATTGAACAGGTTGATACATCGGGAAACGTCGAAGATATTATACGGTTGGCGCTTGCCTGCCTTATGAAGTAATCGGAAAAGAAAGGACGGTAACATACGATGGAATACAATTCCGAAAGCGGATACTCAAGGTACTCGTCGGGTGACGAATACAGCGAATACGGAGAGTACGAAGACAGGCTTGTGGACACGGAATATACCGAGGCAGACAGCGAAACGGAGTTTTCACTCAGACCCCGTGAATTTTCCGAGTACATAGGTCAGGAAAAAGCAAAAGAGAAACTCAAAATATATATAGATGCCGCAAAACTCAGAGGGGACTGCCTTGACCACGTTTTGCTCTACGGCCCGCCCGGTCTCGGAAAAACCACTCTTTCGGGCATTATAGCAAACGAACTCGGCGTAAACCTCAAAGTCACGGCGGGACCCGCCATAGAAAAACAGGGTGACCTTGCCGCAATACTCACCAATCTTGCCGACGGCGACGTTCTGTTCATTGACGAAATACACCGTCTCTCACGGAATATAGAGGAAATTCTATACCCCGCAATGGAGGAATTTCAACTCGATATTATAATAGGAAAAGGCCCCGCCGCAAGGAGCATAAGAATACCCTTGCCGAGATTCACCTTAGTCGGTGCTACAACGAGAGCGGGTCAGCTGACACAGCCGCTCAGGGACAGATTCGGAATACCTCTTCATCTTGAACTCTACTCACCCGAAGAACTTTGCCTTATAGTTAAGCGGAGCGCCGAAATTTTAGATGTTCCCGTAACCGAGGACGGAGCATACGAAATCGCCTCCCGTTCAAGAGGAACACCGAGAATAGCAAACAGACTTCTCAAGCGTGTACGCGACTATGCTCAGGTGAAGAGCGACGGTGAAATAACCCTTCCCGTCGCAAAAGAAGCGCTTGAACTTCTCGATATCGACGAGCTCGGCCTTGACAATACCGACCGCATGATGATGGAAACGGTAATAAGAGTGTACAACGGAGGTCCCGTCGGTCTTGATACGCTTGCCGCAACAGTC
The DNA here is from genome assembly GCA_964501305.1 of uncultured Ruminococcus sp. Lineage (GTDB taxonomy): Bacteria > Bacillota > Clostridia > Oscillospirales > CAG-272 > RUG14199. Next base: position 3,854 of record CAZCSZ010000076.1, on the reverse strand, counting down.
GGCGAGGAGGCGGTAACTCTTGAGGACGTTTACGAACCTTATCTTCTCCGTCTCGGATTTATTTCGAGAACGCCGAGAGGAAGATGCGTTACAAAACAGGGATATGAACATCTCGGCATACCGTTTACGGAACAGAAGAAGAGCAGAAAATCAAACTCCGAGTGTCAGATGACCTTAACGGACGCCCCTGAGGAATAAGAGCTCACCCGTTTTTCTAAAACCGAATAGTATTCTTTGCCTTCAAACCGAATTGTCCTCGACCCGTGCTCTTTATCCTTAAACATTTTTTCATCAAGCAGGGCATTCAATCGGCTCTTTCAAAGATTTTCTGCAGTTGTCTTAAATAAGTGGTGGGGGAGGGATTTTTTTTTGTTGTTTAAAATAAAGGACGCACCCACATGTTTTTTGGGGTAAAGAA
>CAZCSZ010000076.1:2301-3426 GCA_964501305.1 uncultured Ruminococcus sp. | reverse complement strand
CGCTTGTATAAAATACCTGCCGCACCTTCTTTTTTTGACCGAAAACGCTTTTTTTTGACGTTTCACCCTGTTTTGCGGAGATTTTCTCAAAAGGGAGCAAAAAAAGACATTTTGTATTTGACAAAAGGGGTTTTTTCTGTTATTATATAAGATGAAAAATAATACGATATAATACGGAGGTACAATATATGTTCAATTCACCGAAGCTTTCACTTAAAGACATTCTCGGCAACGACTATATCGAAAAAATAATCGAAGCCAACGCCGCACTCGAAGTCATGAGTGCCGACGAGGGAGAAAAAATCGGTTCGGAGAAAATCGATTTCTATCCTGAAACGGCGCAGAAGAAAAATTCAGCGTATCTCGGAAAAGTGGCAACGGGTATAATCTCCCCGTTTGAAAACAATGTTGACGGTGCGGCAACCGCCGCATTCGCAAAGGCGCTCAGCAAAAACAGCGCACCCGTAACGGGAATGGGATACTACAGAGTAGGTGAGGACGGCAGACTTTACCTTATAGGCAAGAGTGAACACTATCACACTCCCCTCGGACACAAATTCCCCGCATACCGTCTCATAGACAACGCCCGTGCACTGGGCATACTCAACGCAACCCACAACAACACAAGAGGTTATATCACACGTCTTTGCGAGACAAGACTTGTTCAGTCCGCAAACGGCATCGACTGGGATGACGCAAAAACGACCGAGGCGGTACTTTCTTCAACTGAGCACAAGGTGCTCAACCGTGTTATAAACCTCGAAACAGGCTCACTTGCGGTGGAAGCGGGCATTAAAATGATGCTTGCCCGTTTTTACAAGCTCTCACCTGAATTTCCGACACCTAAATACGACGGAAAAATCCCCGTATTCTTCGTAATGGCAGACCGCACGGGCGAAAAAGAGGCAAATTATCACGGAACGACAACGATAGCGCAGACTTTCAGAGGTCTTTGGCCCGACTATTACAAGGCTATGGAGGATAACGAAATATACAAGGTTGTCCCCATAATGATTAATGACCTTGACGATTTCAAAACAAAAATCGAAAAGTACAACAGCGGAAAATACAAGACTGCGGGATTTTTACACGAAATAATCCTTATGAACTACGGTGGAATAAGGC
>CAZCSZ010000076.1:0-2291 GCA_964501305.1 uncultured Ruminococcus sp. | reverse complement strand
CGACCTTGGTTGACGAAATTCAGTCCTGTATGTGGTATAAGGGAATGTTCTTATTCCGCCTTTACGGACTCAAACCCGACTTCGCAATCGTCGGAAAAGGTTTCCCCGGCGGTGAGTATCCCGCAAGCAAAATCATCACAACAGCCGAAATGGACAACTTAAATCAGTTCGGCGCACTCGTTACAAACGGTCAGGAAGAGCTTGCATCTCTCGCTTACCTCATAACAATGACGTTTGTTAAGGCAAACGGTGACGAAATCGAAAGAATAGGCTTAAAGTTTGAAAAAGGGCTTTCCGAAATACACGAAAAATACCCCGAAACAGTGCTCAAAGCCGAAGGCCGTGAACTTCTTGCGGCACTTCACTTCACCTCTGTCGATGCGGCGGCGGCATTTGCGGGCGAAATGAAAGCAAGATGCATAGATGCATCGGCACAGACCTACAAGGTCAACTGTCCTCCCGCACTTCTTTTGAAACCGCCTGTAATCGTCTCCGATGAAGCAGTGGATTATATCCTTTCGCAAATCGAAGATATCATTAAGTCTCACTCCGTAAAATAATTATTTAAGGGGATACATGTCTCCTTAGGCATAGGACAGCAAAACTCCGCCGGTTTAAAGACGGCAGTCCCGACGAGAACGGCTCTCCTATGCCTAAACTGACCTTGGAGGAATAATATATGTTGGTAATCGGAATAGACGTCGGCACGACCGGCACGAAATCAATTCTCGCAAACGGCGAAGGCGCTGTCCTTGCGGGCGCATACAGAGAATACGAGCTAAAAAGCGCCGACGGCGGCAAGGTAACTCAAAACGCCGAGGACTGGTGGCGTGCAATTGTCGAGACTGTACGGGAAATAGGAGAAAAGCACGATTTGTCCGACGTTACGGCAATAGGAATATCAACTCAAGGCGCAAGTATGCTGGCAGTTGACAAAGAAGGCCGTCCGCTTTGCGACGTCATGACGTGGATGGACTCAAGAGCATCGAAGGAAGTCGAATACCTTGAAAAAACAGTCACATCGGCGGCAATTTACGAAAAATGCGGATGGAATTTGACAGCGGCGGGAGATGCCGCAAAAATACTGTGGCTCAAGAACAACGAACCCGATGTATTCTCCTCGGCGGCATGTTTCCCTTCGACCTTGGAATTTGTAAATCACAGGCTGACGGGGCGTTTTGTTTGCGATCCGACAAATGCCGCCATAAGACAGCTTTTCAATATAAAAGACTGCAAATGGGACAGTGAAATACTGAATGCCGTCGGTGTGGGAGAAGAAAAACTCCCGACGGTACTGCCCGTTGCGGCTGAAGTCGGGACTGTAACTCAAAGTGCCGCCGAAGCCCTCGGAATTCCGTTTGATACCGTGGTATACAACGGAGCGCATGACCAATACTGTGCCGCTCTCGGGAGCGGAGCCGTAGAAGCGGGAGATATGCTCCTTGCAACAGGTACCGCATGGGTTGTTCTCGGTGTTACCGATTCACTTCTCTACACCGAAAGCCGCATATCTCCGGGCATTCACCCCGCGGGGAAATACGGTGCCATGGCATCGCTTGTCAGTGCGGGAAGTGCGCTCAAATGGTATAAAAACATAATAGACGACACTTTTTCCGGCATGGACCTTGAAGCATCAAGACGTGCCGAGAGTGCAAAAGACCTTTTGGTATACCCTTACGTTGCGGGTGCGGGATTTCCTCACAATGCGCCCGATGCGGGAGGCGCTATGCTCGGTTTCACTTTAAAACATGACAGGTATGACATAGCCAGAGCATTTATGGAAGGTGTCGCTTTTGAAGCCCGATATGTGCTTGAACAATTCGAAAAGGCTGGCATGAAAATATCAAAACTCATGATGACGGGCGGTGCCGCAAGAAGTGACGTATGGAGCGAAATCGTCGCCTGCGTTACGGGATGCGACATTTACAGAACAGATGAACCCGAAACATGCTGCGTCGGCGCCGCAATGACGGCTCTTGTCGGTTCGGGCGTTTTCGAAAACTATGCCGAATGTCGAAAAAGAGTCGTCCGCTTTGCCCCCGTTCTCACGGCAGACAAGTCACAAATCACGTTCTACAACGGGAAGTTCGAAAGATACAAGACTGGTCTTGAGTCCGTCCTCAAAAGATAAAGCGCCTCGACAGTCTCTGCTCCGCGCCAACCGTTTGAACGACAATTTAAATCGCTCATTATACCGAAAAAACGCAAGAGGGCAAAAAAGTTCTGAATAATGTGTAAAATTCTATCCGATTTGCCCTGTCGGCGGTTGACTTTTTTGCGAAGGTATGATA
>CAZCSZ010000075.1:0-5891 GCA_964501305.1 uncultured Ruminococcus sp. | reverse complement strand
ATCGGGCACCCGAGAAATCGGGTGCCCTGTTCATTTTGCAGGGCGTTGCCTTCAGACAGAGCGGGGTTTCACCCCGTGCCCCTCTGGATTTTTGAAAAAAGCCTCGGTAAAAACTTTTGAACAGGGGACAGCAACAGTGGGATTGTTTTCGGACAAGTGCTTGCTATTGCGGAGTTTCACCCTGAACCGCATTGCGGGATTTCACTCCACACCCCATGAGCCTTTTGCAAAAGGCTCAATCGAAAACTTCAAACGGATGAGTGGTGAAGTTTGGTTTTCAGTGGGTTTCCTCTTTCTTGGTTCTTCTTTCTCGTCGGATTTAAGTTATTCTGCAGTGGGCTGCGCCGCTCTATCGTATAATTTACGCCCGTGTCAAAAATCCGCAAGCGCATTTTTGCCCCAAACGCAAATTATACGCCCGCTTGCATAATGCAAGCGGTACACTTCGTGCCACATCGACGGTAGTAGTAATCAGAAAGAGGACTGATTTATACCCGACGGAAAACTGACCGAATAAAGGACGAAGAATAAAGGTATAACGAAGCCCCACCTATGGGAGACTCTCCTTTCGGAGTGTCGCCCACAGGCGGGGCGGTTTGTATGTGATTTCGGACGTATTCAAACGCCAAGGCTGTGTCTCCTGAAATTCACATAGTATCGGTTTATACAGCCGGCAATTTCTACATACGGTTCTTGTCGTTAATCAGTTTAACTTCTTTAAAATAAGAGAACATTCTGTCGTCAAGTTCACAAACGACGGCGGTTTTGTTATAGCCGTGCTTATTAAAGACGAGAAGAGAAGCGCTTTTTCTGCCGACTGTTACTGTGTAATCAAAGACGTCGCACGGCTTGAAGTGTGAAATCACATCGTTTTTTCTGTACGTATCGGGGATATCGCGCACGGCAATCAGAGTGGACATATCCAATTGACAAACATATGACGGTCTACCCTTCGAATACCTTTTCGAAACCGTGAAGGCGAGATCTTCGGGTTTGTATGAATCTGCCTTTGGGGGTGAGTTTATGTCTCCTTCGAAATCTATCGGTAAAACCAGGTACGTATACGAGGTAATTGCCTTCACGGTGAAGTATACGGCAAACGCAATGAATGCGGCGCCGATTATTTGAAGAATGCCTCTGCCTTTGAAAATACTCGATGAAGACACGGCGAAGAGCACAAGCCCCACAACAAGGGTCACAATCGCCATTACATAGCTCTTTCTGTTTTTTTGCTTCGGTTCGTATTTCATATAACAATCCTTTCAAAACGGTTTATAAAAAGCGTAAGACCGCATTCTTCTGCAGATTGCGGTCTTGTGCGCGACAGCGCGGTTTACGCTTCTTCCTTTTTGATGATTTCCTTGCCGTTGTAGTAGCCGCAAGCGGGACATACGCGATGTGAAAGGACAAATTCTCCGCAATGCGAACACTTTACCATACCGGGCATAGGAAGTTTCCATACGTTACTGCGTCTTTTATCACGGCGCGCTTTGGAAGTTTTTCTCTTAGGTGTTGCCATTTGCTTTACCTCCTGTATGTGATATTAAAGGTTTAAATCGCTTTAACCATTTAAGTATACTACATTTAATCGAAATTTTCAAGTAGTTTTTGCAATTTTTTCAGTCTCGGGTCAATTTCTTTTTGCTCAATGCAGTCACAGGGGCCTAAATTGAGGTTTTTGCCGCATTTTTGACACAGTCCCTTGCAGTCATCCTTGCATATATGGTAAATCGGCAATTCAAGCGACAGCTCTTCCAAAATATCAAGGTCAACATCTATAGCCGAATCTGAGACAAAAACGGTTTCGTCACCGTCGGTTTCCGCCGAAGAGGCGACTGCGACCATTCTTTTGAAATCGAAGGAAACACTGCCGCAAATTTCGTCAAGGCATCTGTCGCAGGATGTCTTATAGTCTGCACTTACATTAACGTCGAGAAACATGCAGTTGTTGCTGTCCGTAACCTTGCCTTTTACAAAAACGGGTGACGAAAGGATCATGCCGTACGGGAGAATAACCGCACCGTCAAGTTTGTCTGCATCGAATGTGTAATCTACGGGGAGACAGTCGCAGCGCTTGTTCAGAACAGCAGTCAAATCAATCTTCATTTCCTCACTCCATTAACACCGGTTTGAATTTATATTATATCCTCTTCCGCCGCTTTTGTCAAGTATTCGCGTTTAAAAACAAAAAAGCTCTTGTAAGTCGTACTTAAATCTGCTATACTGTGTATATACAGGAGGCATTCTCTATGGTTAAGAAAATTATTAAATGGATATGGTATACATTTGTTATAGTGGCGATAGCGCTCATTATTTTCCGCATTTTTATGTCCGATTCTTCAAGCGTATTCAAAAATATCACGGCAACAGATGAGGCAAAAGCTGCGTTTGCCGCGGGAGAGGAAATACTGACTCACAGGATGACGCAGTCCATATCGGATGATGGCGTTATGAGATGCTATTCCCTTATATATATTCCGTCTGAAAAACAGGTTCAGATTACGGTGAAGTTTAACAAAAGCATCTATGATAAAGTATCCGGAAACGAGAAATTCGGTTTCAAACTGTACACATCGGAAAGCAAAAACCTTATTGAAGCGTCGCATATTGACCGTGCCGAAGAAGGGCTGTACGGTTATTGTCGAGCTGTTTTCGACGGAGTTGAGTTTGCCGACGGTGAGGCTCTTGAAGTAATAATGACGGACTCGGAGTACACTGAGGACTATTCCGTTTACAGGATACACGAAGAAAACATGAAGTTCAAAACTTACAAGCTTTCAAAGAACGAGAAGAAACTTTTAGGAGAAGAAGATGGCTAAGAGAATTACAGCATTGCTACTCTCATTGGTATTTATCCTGTCTCTTGTCGCATCGTGCGGTAATCAAGGCGGGAATGACGATCCTGCTTTTGACAGCGACGGCACAAAAGAAAGTGAGAGTACGGGTACACCCGACACAGAGCTTGATGTTCCGCTTGAAAAGACAGTTCGGTTTTTGGCGGCGGGAGACAATATAATTCATGAGTGTGTTTATCTTGATGCAAAATCAGTAGCGGCGTCCGTCGGCGGTGCGGAAGAATACTATTTTGACCTTATGTATTCCGAAGTCGAAGAAGCGATTTCCTCTGCCGATATAGCTTTTGTAAATGCCGAAGGGCCTCTTGACACCGATTATGCGCCAAGCGGTTACCCGAATTTCAATGCCCCGAAGGAAGCCGGAGCTGCACTTGTCAATGTCGGGTTTGATATAATCAACCTTGCAAACAATCACATGCTTGACCTCTATTCGGGACGTGGCATGCAAGGGACTATAGATTATTGGAAAGACAAGCCCGTCACAACCCTCGGAGCTTACGAAAGCCGTGACGATTATGATAATATCCGCATCGTCGAAAAAGAAGGTGTCAGAATAGCTCTTCTTTCATACACTTACGGTACAAACGGCATTTCTCTCGGAGGCAACACTCCGAATTTGTACATTCCTTATATCGACGACGGTGAAATCGAAAATCAGATTGAAAAGGCAAAGGGAATATCCGACCTTATATTTGTTTCCATGCATTGGGGTGACGAGAATACAATGACTCCGAATGCGGAACAGAAAAGGCTCGCACAGCTTATTGCCGACAGCGGAGCCGATGTGATAATAGGTCATCATTCACACACACTTCAGCCTATAGAATGGATTGAAGGGAAAAACGGTAACAGAACACTTGTCACATATTCTCTCGGTAATTTTCTTCATACACAGCTCAACAGCAAAAACCTCGTCGGCGGAGTACTCATATTTGATATCAAAGTGAAAGACGGGGAAAAACCGACGATTGAAAATCCCGTTCTCGTGCCGACAGTCTGCCATTACACGGCAAACACGGCAGTCCTTGATTCTCTTGACTATTACAAGAGGGAGAATTTGAAGATTTATTGGCTTTCCGACTACACGGAACAGCTTTGCAAGTCGCACGGTTCACAGTATTGGGGAAATTTCACTCTTGAAACTCTCCGTTCCTACGTGACAGATACGGTGTCTCCGGAATTTCTTCCCGAAAGTTTCAAATAAATGCACGACGCAGTCAATGCGAACGGCGGCAACGTTTAAAAGGTATGCGGTATCACGTATGCCTTTTTGCTTTTCGAATTGTCTTTGCCTCAAAAAAGGAAGAAAACTGACGATAAAATATTGAAATAGGCATTGCAATTTACTTAATAATATGATAAAATAATTACGTATTGAATGATATAATGTCGAACTACGGCTTGAGACATTAAATCGTTAATAAAAGGATAAGGCGAGAGCCGAAGCCTAAATATAAATAAGGAGGGTCATTATGGCTCATATCAGCGAAAACGGTGTAAAGACCATTTGCGAAATATGCGACAGATACGCAGATGAGAAAACACCGCTTATGATGATTCTGAGTGACATTCAGAACGAGTACGGTTACATACCGCTTGACGTTCAGGAAATTGTATCTCAGAAGACAGGAATATCCGTTGCCGAGATTTACGGAGTTGTTACGTTCTACTCCTTCTTCTCGTTAAGTCCCAAGGGAAAATACGTTATCGGCTGCTGTCTCGGTACGGCGTGCTATGTAAAAGGCGCACAGCAGATAATAGATAAGTTCTCCGAAATCATCGGAATTGCGCCCGGCGAAACTTCGAGTGACGGTCTTTTCACACTTGATGCACTTCGTTGTATTGGCGCTTGCGGAATTGCCCCCGCGGTAACGATAAACGGCAAGGTATATCCTAAGCTTACAGTAGACAAGGTGCCGGAAATCGTTGCCGAGTACCGTGCTATGGGAGGTGCTGAATAATGATTAAAACATTTGATGAGCTTAACAGTAAGGTTTGCAGTTGCACCGATGCCCTCAATGCGAAACTTTCGGGGACGAACGGTAAAAGAGCAATTGTTCTCTGCGGCGGCACAGGATGTATTTCTTCGCATTCCGAGGAAATTCAAGAAAAATTCGAAAGACTTGTTGAGGAAAAAGGACTTTCCGACAAAGTTACCGTTAATAAAGTCGGATGTTTCGGCTTCTGCTCGCAGGGTCCCTTTGTCAAGATTTACCCTGAAGACACTCTTTACCGTCTTGTCGGAATCGACGACGTTGAAGAGATTATCGAGAAGGATATCATCGGCGGAGAAGTAGTTGAAAGACTTCTTTATGTTGACCCTTCAACGAAAGAAAAAATCGTAAAACAGGATGAAATCAACTTCTATAAAAAGCAGCGCAGAGTAGCTCTTTACGGATGCGGCGTTATCAATCCCGAAGATATAAACGAAGCGCTCGGCTACGGCGCTTTCCGCGGACTTGAAAAAGCACTTACAATGGACCCGCAGGAAGTCATAAACGAAGTTTTGGCAGCAGGCCTTCGCGGACGCGGCGGCGGCGGATTCCCCACAGGCAGAAAGTGGCAGTTCGCATATGCGCAGCATAATGACGATAAATATGTAGTATGTAATGGCGACGAGGGTGACCCAGGAGCGTTCATGGACCGTTCGATTCTCGAAGGCAACCCCCTTGCTGTAATCGAAGGCATGGTAATTGCGGGATATGCAATCGGCGCACACAACGGTTACTTCTACGTTCGTGCGGAATATCCGATAGCTGTAAACAGACTTCGCATAGCTATTAAGCAGGCAAAAGAGCTTGGACTTCTCGGCGACAATATCATGGGAAGCGGTTTTGCTTTTGACGTACATATAAGACTCGGCGCAGGTGCGTTTGTATGCGGCGAGGAGACAGCTCTTCTCAACTCTATAGAAGGCAAGCGCGGAATGCCCCGTCCCCGTCCTCCGTTCCCGGCGGTTAAGGGACTTTGGCAGAAGCCCACAATAGTTAACAACGTTGAAACGCTCGCATGCGTTCCTTATATTCTCCGTAACGG
>CAZCSZ010000074.1:0-5932 GCA_964501305.1 uncultured Ruminococcus sp. | reverse complement strand
GGCTTCTCTCTTGGCGCCGCCTTCGCAGAGCGAGAACATAACGAATTTTTCCGACGGCACTTCAAGAGACGGTGCATCGCCGCAAATGAGAACAACGGGCTGTTTTTTGCCTTTTTTTGAGGTGAATATTCCGCCGATATCTCTTATCCCTGCTTTGGATTTTTCAGCTACATCATCGGCAATCACAGCGGGAAATCCTTCATTTAGCAGAAGATCGTACACCGCATTTTCTTCAGCTTCGCTGCCGAGAACGATAACGCATTTGTAGCAGTTTTCGTAAAAAGGTGTGATTTCCCTTAAAAGACGGGGAATATCCGAACGGTATCCGTCATAGACGGAGCGGTCGGAGAATTTGAATACATCCTCCGTGTCAACTTGAGTACGTGCGGATATAAATGCATTTGATAAAAAAGTCGGAACGGTTTTGATTTTCTCGAGTAGTCTGTTTTTATCGGCAAGCCATGACGAGATGGGCAAAAACGCCATTTCACCTTTTTCGACGGTACTTTCAACGCTTTCCAAAAGCAGTTTTTCACAGCTTTCAAGCCTTGACAGACAAAGTGAAATGTTTCTTACGGAAATTATGCCGTCAAAACAGTCGGCTAGACATTCAAATTTTTTGTATAAATCGTTCGGATATTTATCCGCAAAATCTATGCTGTCTGAGTTTTCAAGGTCAGAAAGCTCCTTTCGAAGCTTGGTTTCGGTCTCATCGTTCACCCCTCTGCGCTGTTCGTTTGCTTCAATTTGCTTTAAAATACGGTTTCGAATTCTGCCTTCGGCATCCGGCGTTATAATTGTTTCGGATGTCGGAGGTATAATAATTCTGCCTATTTGCTTTACCGCGCGCTGTGTTATCACATCGAAACAGCAAAGTCGGTCGACCTCATCGCCGAACAGCTCGCATCGGACGGGGGACACTCCCGGAGGAAAAATATCAAGTATTCCGCCTCTTATCGCGAACTGTCCCACTCCTTCGACTATGTCCGCTCTTTTGTAACCAGCCCTGACTAGCAGCTGTGCTGTTTCTTCAAGAGATATTTCGTCTCCGAGTTCGATTGCGAAAGAGTGTTCGAGCATAATGTCAGACGGCATAATCCTCTGAAGCGCTCCTTCCAAAGTCGCCGTAATTACAGCCGCATCGTCAGTTAAAAGAAGGCGCGAAAGCACCGATAACCTCTCATGCTCAAGGTCATGGGAGGCTGTTATGTTATAGAAATTGAAATCTCTTGCCGGAAAGAAATAGGACGGGAGTCCGCTTTCCTGCAGATAGACTGACATTGCAACTGCGGCTTTTTCGTCGGGGAAAATAAGCAGAAGCCTATTTTTACCCTTAGTATTTTTGTCGACTGCATCGTCGGCAAGTGCCGAAATAAACAGAGAGTATGCTCCGTCACTCTGTTCTTCGCATCTTACGGGTGAATATGTTCCGTCCGTGCGGCACTGAAAGAGGGCATCAAGTGTCGGAGCGTAAGACGCAAATGAGCGGAATATATCCCGAAGCAGGGCGTGATTCATGTTTTTCCCGTTCCTTTTTGATTGTATTTATTCATAGCATCGCTTAGCTTTCCTGAAACAAAGAATTTGCATATATCTGCCGAATATGAGGCGCATTTATTAATACCCTCAAGGTCCTTATCGGTTGGCTTGCCCAGCACCCAGTCTTTAAGATCATAGTCGGGGTGAGGCTTTTTTCCAACTCCTATACGCACTCTCGCAAAGGCATCGGTACCTATTGTTTCCGTAATGTTTCGTATTCCGCGTTGACCGGCATCGGAGCCTTTTTCCCTTATTCTCATTACGCCTGCATCGAAATTTATGTCATCGCAGAAGACGATTATTTTAGAAGGTTCGGTCTTGAAGAAGTCAAGCGCCTTTTTTACGGACTCGCCCGACAAATTCATAAACGTCTGCGGCTTCATTATAAGAACTTGCTTTCCGTCTATTTCACATCGGCAAGTCAAGGCATTGAATTTTACGGTTGTACAGGCAATTCCAAGTTCTTTGCAAAGAAAGTCAATTGCCGAAAATCCCGCATTGTGGCGGGTGTGCTCGTACTCTTTTCCGGGATTTCCAAGCCCTACTATTATGTATTCGGGCACTCCGTGCAAGGTAGTTTGCTTTTCTATTTTCTTGAATAAGTCGAATATACTTGCCACGTTACACCTCATAATATTATATCTTTTATCAGTATATCACAACTCATCTTTCCGCGCAACGGTTTTTATGTAAAATCATAACTTTTCGAAAAATATATTAAAATTGTGCATCAGCTATTGAAGTTAGGTCGAAAATGTAGTAAGATATTATTGAAAATAGCGAACGGAGGTGCGAGATGAAGGAGTCTGAAAACAGAAACGGTAAAAGACAGACGAAAGTATTGCGTGACGACGAAGAGTTCGCTCGTTCCGTTCGGGATTTAAAGAAGGAAGATATTACTTTGCTTTGTCGAAAAAAGCGGAGAGTTAATGTGAAGAAAAAAATATTTGATGTGATTTTGAGTGTAATCGGCGTTTTCTGTGCTGTGGCGCTCGTTATCTGCGGTGTTTTAATTGTACGTAACTTGATTGACAAAAAGCGCGGCGACGAGATATACAGTGAGGCGGCATCGGGAGTTTCACCTGTTACAATCGGAAACAAAAGAAGCGGAGAGGACGATGGAGACCCTGCGGTTATGGGTCTTTACGATAGGATAAAAGCTTATGTCGGCGGCGAGGATATCGGCACCGCAGAGGATGTTTACGATCTTGATTTGTCATCTATGAAGGCAAGTATCAGCTCTCTTAAAGAAAGGAACTCCGATGTCATAGGCTGGATTTACGCCGAGAATACGAGGATAAACTATCCGCTTATGAGAAGCGCCGACGGCAACGACGATTACTATTTGACTCACACTTATACGGGTGAATACCGTGCCGTGGGCTCGATTTATATGGTTTCGGCTTGCGACCCGAAACTCGATTCCAATTTCAACACGTTGATTTACGGTCACAATGTTGTTAACGGTACCATGTTCCATGACGTTTATGAGTTTTACAGAGATGAGGAACTGTTCAAAAACAATTTGATTTATATTTACACACTCGACGGAGCGTACATTTATAAGCCGATTGCGGTTTATGAGACGACAAGTGACTACAATTATATTCAAACCTATTTCGACGGTGAAGATGTTTTTTTGGCGTTTGCAGAAAAAGTTGTTTCGAACAGTGTCTGGAAAACGGGTGAAACCGTGAGAGCGGGAGATACTATAATTACACTTTCAACGTGTACAAACGGCGGTATACAGGGTACCGGAAGATATGCGCTTCACGCAAAGCTCATAGCTTTCACGGAGTAATGCCATGACGGAAAACACCAATATAAGACAAAAACTCATATGCCCGATTTGCGCCTCGCCGTTTAATACTGACGGTAAAAGTTTGATATGCGATGGCGAACGGCATCATTTATTCGACTTCTCTTCATCCGGGTATGTTAATTTACTCTCTCCGGGTAGAAACAGAAATTCAAAAAGCGGAGACGATGCAGAGATGATAAGCGCAAGGAGACGCTTTTTGTCAGCGGGTTACTATGATGCGATATCTGAGGCTGTAGGCTCCGTTATTCTTTCGGATTTGACGACGAAATGCAAAGAAGGCGCATTCCATATCGACAGCGGAAGCGGAGAGGGATATCATACGCTTAATATAGCGGAAACCGTCGCAAACGGCGGTAAAGATATACTTTCTGTGGGTTTCGATGCTTCGAAGAAGGGTGCTTCGGCAGGTGCTGTTAACGCAAGGCTGAAAGGTATTCACAATCCGTTTTTGACTGTCGGGCAGTCGGCACCGAAAGTTTTTTTTGCGGCGGGAAATATCTTTTCTCTGCCTGTTAAAAGTCATAGTGCCGATTATGTAACGAGCCTGTTTGCGCCTATTGCGGCGAAAGAGAACAAAAGAGTACTGAAGGATGACGGGCTTCTTATAGTTGCGGCATCGGGAGCGCACCATCTTTTTGAACTTCGGGAATTGCTGTATGACAGTGTCATCTTACCTTCCGGGAATGTAAAGTGTCCCGAAGGGTTCACAAAAGCGGGAGAGCAGACGCTGAAATACCATGTCAAGCTTAAAAACAACTCCGAGATTCAAGATCTCTTTAAAATGACTCCGTTTTACTACAGAACATCACTTGCGGACAAGGCAAAATTACAGAGTATACTTGAACTCGAAATCACGGTTGAGGTGCTCATTTGCTCTTTCCGACCGACTGAATCTATATAAATATTTTACGTTTGTCGATAATTTGAGAACCGATACGTGAGGTGCTGAATAATAAATTCCGAGTTTTAAGAACAGCTGCAAAACGGATAATTATAGGCATTTGTAAAAAACCGGATAAACAGCCGGCAGGCGCGTGCCGGAAATAAATATATGCGGCGTGAGCGCTTTGCGTCTTGCCGAAAGGAGTATTGATGAAATCTTCAGTCAACAGCAAGCACGAAAACGGCGAGAAAGGGATGTTGAAAGTCATTCTTCGTATTTTTTTCGTAATCTTCTTGCTTGCCGCAATTTACTGTGTTGCATTTGTGGCATCGGTCATGTTTATTCCCGGTATAACCGCCAGAATACGTGTATTCTTCTTCATGATTGCGGGAGCGGTTGCATTTTCGGTAACTTCCGTTGTTATGTTTTTCTTGTGCGGCGACCAAAGCGTCAGAGAAAGGAAATTCATTCGCGGCGCCGTCATCTTTTATTTTGCGGTGTACATAGTATTGTTTATAGGCTTTGTTTTCTTCGTCAGAGCGTATACAAACAGAGAAAGTTATACATTTGCATATAATCCTCATTGGCTTGCGGAATCAACGGGTGTATTAGTTCCGTTCCGTATAATTATATCTCAAGTCAAAAGGCTGTTTTCAGGCCCCACTGCGGCGGTAATAACGGCATTTGACCTTGTAGGCAATCTTGTGGCTTACATGCCTCTTGCTTTTTTTCTTCCCGTAATGTCGAAGGATTATTCAAGACTCGACTCTTTTCTTCCTGTTGTAATTCTCTCATCGACAGCAGTTGAATTATTCCAGGGTATGTTTTCGCTCGGAACTTGCTGTACCGACGACATGATACTCGGAGTGTTGGGCGCTCTTGCACTTTTCGGTATAATGAAAATCGGCAAGGTCGAGAGCTTGCTTCGTAATCATGGAATTTACTTTTATTGATACTTTAAGGTGAAACAGTGAGCAAAACAGTATGGAAAGGCGGAACGCTTCTCGGACCCATACCGCCTGTTATGGTTACTTGCGGCAGCTTCGAGAATGCCAATATTATAACGGTTGCATGGACGGGTATTGTTAATACGCAACCTCCCAGAACTTATATTTCGGTAAGACCCGAAAGGTATTCTTACGGAATAATCAAGGAAAGCGGAGAATTTGCGATTAATTTGACAACATCTCAAATTGTTCGGCATGCAGATTATCTCGGCATACATACGGGGAGGAAAATCGATAAATTCAAGAAGAGCAACCTCACAAAGGAAGCGGCGGGTACTGTCTCGTGTCCGCTGATTGCCGAAAGCCCGCTGTCGCTTGAATGTAAGGTTTTCGATATAATACCTATGGGCAGTCACGATATGTTTCTTGCCGATATAGTTGCCGTTGATGTCGATGAAGAACTAATCGACAAAAACGGTAAACTCAGACTTGACAAATCGTCGCTTGTGGCATTTGCACACGGCGAGTACTATGAGCTGGGGCGTAAAATAGGTTCATTCGGATTTTCCGTTGCGAAGAAGAAAAAGCACACGTCAAAATCAAACGGTAATAAAAGAAAGAACGGCAGATAAACCGACTTTGTGTATACTGCCACTTCGGTTAAGGATATGCATATGAAAAATGATGATATAAGGCATCTTCCGATAGGCGTTTTGGATTCCGGACTCGGCGGAATATCGG
>CAZCSZ010000073.1:0-5933 GCA_964501305.1 uncultured Ruminococcus sp. | reverse complement strand
GTATACACCTTAGCATCAGCTGTGCCGTACTGTCTTTTTGCAGCTTCGGCTTTTTCGATGATAAGGTCACAGAACGCTACCATTTCAACACCGGGAGTAGATTTAAGTCCGGGGAGATGTTTACCGTTTGCGATACCTCCGCAACCGATAATACCTATTCTGACTATATCAGAAGCACTAATCATTTTATGTTCCTCCATAAAATATATTTTTTTATTTATAACGGCAAACGCCGTTGTTTACTTTTTTTCGCCGAGTTTCCACCTTGTTGAAAGAACACAACAGTCCCAACACTGACCGTATGACATATAGTATACTGTCAAAATAGAGCCGTCGGAAAGTTCAACGGATGCGGGATAACCGTGGTCGCCCGAAACCATCTCGCTTCGAAGGTCGTAATCCTCGGTCCATGTCTCTCCGTTATCGTAGCTGACGCATGCCCTCTCGCCTCTGTCGGTTTCACTTCTTCTGCGGCTGTAACTACATATAACAGCTCCGCTTGAATGTACCATCAAATGCGGCGGAGAACCGTCAACTCCTATGCAAACGGGTTTGGACCATGTCTTGCCTTTGTCGTCGGAATACGTTGTATATACCGTAAAATCGGGCTGGGTTTCTCTTGCATGAATTCTTATCGCACCGAGAAGTCTGCCGTTCGGAAGTTCAATCATATGAGGTTCATGCATATGATAATCGGAAATATCGTCGCCGGCTCTCACGTGTCCCGTAAACTCCCATGTATGTCCGCCGTCATGGCTTGAATAAACACATATCGGATTGTCGGCTTTATAATCGGGGTTCATGTATTTTCCCATATACATAAGCGTACCGTCTTTGAGTGCTATGGGCCCGTGTGGAGACGTTACGGGTACTCTCACGGGGTCGCTCCACGTTACTCCGTAGTCATCGGATAATTTAACAAAACTGCCGCCTTTTATATCGTCGGAAGAAAGGTAGTCCCAACTCTCGGCAAAAGCCTTGCAAAGCTTTTTGTGCGGGTCGCTCAACCAATCGTAATCCATCATGGACTTGCATCTGTCCTCAATAATGCACGAGAACCACGATACAATCATCTTGCCGTCGCCCCATGCAAAAACGCCGGTATCACGATCATCGAGATATGAATCGTTAACAACAACGGGAGGAGTCCACGTCTTACCTTCATTGAAACTTAAATAAAGGCAGTTCTTTCCGCAAGGGTCAACATGAGTAATTCTCATTCCCGATGCGGCGGCGTACAGTACTCCTCTTGAATCCTTACATACGCTCGGCCACCCGTGATAATTAAAAAAAGTACCTGTAGAACGGTGCACTATACCGTGCTCGGTTTTCGGTTTTATTTCAATCATGGATTTTGCTCCCCAGTAATCTTTAATCGTGCACAGCAGAGCCTTGTGCCGCCGACCGAAAGAATTTTTGCCGTTCAGCATTAATAATCTCTTAAAGGACAACCGTGATACTCCGTTTCAATCGGCAAGTCCGTTAACATTAGACGGTATTGCGCAGAAAGACTCCGTTTCCCGTAACAACAAACAATTCACGCATTGAAGAATGCCGACGCATTACGAAAAAAAGCTGCATGCGCCGGAAATCAAACTGTCACGGCAACGGCACAAGGCTCCGCTGTACCTATGCATATTCTACCATAGAGGAATTGATTTGTAAACCCGTTTTTAAAAAAACTTTCGGTTTCCGCCAAAGTTTTTTCCGCAAATTCACGTCTTTCGATACCGTATTGAGTCGAAGAGCGAAATAGCCCGTTTCCGAAAACGGAAACGGGCATAATTCAGCAGAATTCAAACGGAACGGCATCCTTCAGCAATTCCTTCATGGATGCTTCTATACCGAACGCATAATCTCCTGCGGCATGAGTCGCTTTAATAAAATTCTTATAGCATTTGTCATCAGCGCCGTGAAGGTCGCTGCCGAGCGCCGCAATACATCCGATTTCAAGCCATTCGAAGGCTTTTCTGCGATTTCTAAAACTTGAAAAAGCATTGGGATTGAGCTGAGCCATTACGCCGAGTGCCAAAAGATGTTCAACCTCAGCGGGGTCATATCTGTCAATATGCGCCATGACGGGAAAAAGGCCTGATTTCGATATTTCCCACACGGTATCAAGCAAAGTCTCCGTCCATTTTACAGTCGGCATTTCAAGCAAAATACAGTTGGTACCGTAAACCGCGAGCTTTTCAAGCCCCTCCATTCTTTCCATGCCTTCGCAAACAAGAACTTCAGCGCCGAGATACACTTCAGGCGCGTTTTCAATGTCGGCCGAGGCCAATGTTTCCGCACATGAAGCTCTCCTTGCCAAAAAAACATCGACATTATCCCTCATAGGATAAAAATGCGGTGTCGCAACTACCCTTTCTATACCGTATGACGATATGACTTCAAGCTGTCCAATGCTTGTCGCAAGGCTGTCCGAGCCGTGGTCTGCGCAAGGCAGAATATGAGAATGGAAATCGGACGAGATGATATTATTCATTATAGCACCTCTCTTAGAGTTGTTTCAGGCAGTGTTAATAACCGTACTTTCCGTAACCGTATTTTCCGTAGTATCGGCTGTATCTGCCGTAATATCTGTTGTAAATGTATTTGCCGTACTTGCCGCCTTCTTTGACATTGACGTCATTGAGAACAAATCCGACTATGTTTGCCTTCATCTGTTCCATTATCGAAACGGAATAATTAAGGTTTCTGCTGTCGTCGCATCCCGAACGGATTACAAACAGATAACCCGTAACAAGTTCGGAGAGAACGGCGGCATCGGTTACAACGCCTATTGGCGGAAGGTCAATAAATATTACATCAAAATGTTTCTTCAGAAATTCAATGAATTTCCCCATTCTGTCGGATGCGAGAAGTTCAGTTGGGTTGGGCGGTGTCCCGCCGGCGGTGATTACCTGAAGGTTTTCGTACGAGGTCTTCCTGAGGCATTTGTCAACCGAATTATCGCTCCCCGCAAGCAGTTCGCTGAGTCCGAATCCGCGCTCCATATCGAAAATCTCATGAACAACCGACTTTCGAAGGTCGCAGTCTATCAAAAGCACTCTTTTGTTAAGCTTGGCAAAAGATATGGCAAGGTTCGATATGATAATACTCTTGCCCGAACTCTCAAAACATGAAGTAATTCCGTAAACGGGGCAAGCATCTCCGCCTGCTGTATACGAAAGGTTGGTACGCAGAGACCTGAATGCTTCGTTTATCGCAAAGGGGCTTTTGTCGGTCAACAGTTTGCCCGCATATGAATTGGATGTATACTCTCTTTTCTTCATTACTGCGCCCCTTTCTGAGAATTTGCGTAAAAGTCGTTGTTTAAACCGTTTTCCTTCTTCTTTTTCTTCTTTATCTTATCCGAGGGACTGTCGGTTATAATGCTCGGAACAGTGCCGATTATCGGATAGTCGAACTTGCTTTCGATATCCTCTTCGCTGTAAATCGTGACGTCCATGATTTCAGCAAAGAAGAACACTGCAAACGAGATTACAAATCCCGCAACAAATCCGAAGATGATATTCCTGGTAAGCCCTATATCGTTGGCCTCCTTCGCAACCTTCGGTGAGTCGATAATTTTAACGCTGCCCGCCTCGACAACTCTTACGATTTCATCGGGCGCAAGGTCTGCTATTGCCTGAGCTATGCTGTACGCAACGTTTTTGTCACGGTCCGTTACCGTTACGGAAAACGCCTCCGTATTAGAAATAGCACCTGCAGACAGCTCGCTTTTTATCTTTTCGGGAGTATAGCTGACTCCCGCCTTATCCGCAACCTGTTCAAGGAAGGAATCGCTTTTAATCACCACTATATATGTGCTGACGAGGCTTTTCGCAACAGTGATATCTGACTGCGTAATATAAGTTTTTTGATCACTTGCGGTATTGACGTAAAGCTTAACCGAAGACGAATATTCCGGTGTTATAAGCATATAGCTGAGAACGCCCGCGAGAACGGCACAAGCAACGCCCAAAGCGACTATGAGCACTATCCGTTTTCTCACAACGTACAGCAGTTTTTCGAGATTTATTTCGGTTTGTTTATCCATAACGGACTACATCCTTTCCACGGTTATATCAAAGATAACGCCTTACTATTTCCTCCATTGCGGGAAGCTTTTCATCCATGTCTGCAATGAGTTTGAGCTGATTTCTCGCACGGTCGAGATTGTGTTTCGGGTAATGAATTTTAAAGTAAGTGTCCCCATTCAAATAATCGCCCAAAAATCTCACGCCTGTCTCGTATGTCATGAGGTAAGCACCCATCGGCAAACCGAGAACTTCCTCTTCCGTCATTGTGGGTCTGAGTTCTTTGAGAAATCCCTTAACGTATGTTTCGAACATTTCAAGGTCAAGCCATACTTTATCAAGGTCGGTCTCGTCCTCCTTGGCACTTGAAGCGCCGAAACGGATAGAATCTCCGAAATCGTAAAGAAGACTGCCGGGCATGGTCGTGTCAAGGTCGATAACGCAAACACCCTTGCCCGTTTTTTCGTCCAAAAGCACGTTATTGAGCTTTGTGTCATTGTGAGTTACGCAGAGCTTGATTTTTCCACTGTTTATTCTGTCCAAAATATACGAACATTTATCTTTCTTTGAAAGCGCAAACTCGATAAGGTCACGGCACTCTTCCGCACGTCCGAATTTATCCTCTTCGACAGCAGCTTTAAAATCGTTGTAACGGCTCACCGAATTGTGAAAATTCGGTATTGTCTCGTAAAGAGTTTCCGCAGGATAATCCGCAAGCTGTTTAAAGTAGTGTCCAAAGGCAAGCGCAGAGTTGTAGAACAGCTCTTTTGTCGCCTCATTAAGGCAAACGACGTTGTCGATGTAAAGATATCCTCTCCAATATCCGCCTTCACAGTCAATATAATACTTATCTCCCGTTTTCGTCAAAATAATCTTTCTTACTTCTCGGTCGGGGTCGCCGCCCTCGGCAATAACTTTTTTTCTTACGTGTTCGCAAACACCGTAGATGTTAGCCATAAGCTCTTCGGGATTTTTGAATATGGATGTATTAACCCTTTGAAGAATGTACTTCTCGTTTCCAACACCGCAATCTATGAAAAATGTATCGTTGATATGACCCGCATTACAGCGTTCAAAGGATTGCGGTTCATTTTTGAAATCAAAGGCACGTGCGGCCTCCATTACGAATTTTTCGGCTTCTGACATAGTTCCCTCCAACAGTATGCACAGACTGTGCATTATATTTATTCCTAATAATTTTACAACAAATTATATCACTTGTCAAGTAATCTTGCCTCAAGTAATCCTCCGCCTTAAGAAAAAACGTTTTTCGACGTGTCGGAAGTTCCGTCCTTTACGGTTTGAAATACAGCAAAAACACCGGCTTCCCGCCGCTGAATCAAAAATCCCGCGGAATTTCCGCGGGATAATTTCAGACGTCATACCTGTTGCTCATTCTCTTTGTATGCTCTTTAATTGCGTTGAACGACTCATCGCTTATGTCGTGTTCGATTTTACAAGCGTCCTCCGTGGCAACCTCTTCACTGACTCCGAGCGACATAAGACAGGAGGTAAGCACCGTGTGCCTTTCGAATATCTTCTCTGCAAGTTCACGTCCTTCGTCAAGAAGAGTAATGTAGCCTTTTTCGTCTACTTCGATAAAGCCTCCGCTTCGAAGAAGCCCCACTGCTCTACTGACACTCGGCTTTGAGAAGTTCATTTCCTCCGCTATATCGACGGAACGAACCTCTCCTCTCTTTTTGAGCAAAACAAGTATCGTTTCGAGATACATTTCACCCGATTCCTGAAGTTGCATTGATATACCTCCGTCAGTTTATACTCCGACGGCTTTCTTTATGCCCTCAAGGCATCTTGCAGCGCCGTCTGCCGCTGTTTTTTCGTCTTTCCCCTTTGAAAGAACGTAAATTTTGATCTTTGGCTCTGTGCCCGAAGGTCGTACAACTGTAA
>CAZCSZ010000072.1:0-5992 GCA_964501305.1 uncultured Ruminococcus sp. | reverse complement strand
AAGGCTCAACCGAAAACTTTTGAATAAGGGTTCAGCTACAGTGATGAAGTCAAGTCAGGCTTCATCACTTTTTCTTTCGGCTTTTTCAAAAAACCGAAATGGCACGGGGCAAAGCCTTGCTATGCCGAACGGGAAAGGGGCGATTTCATCATTGTGTAATACAGTTTATCATAAAGAATGAAAAGGCGCTCCCCGAAACGTCCGCAGAAATCAAAGGAATTTTTGAAAAACTTTTTCCAAAAGGAAAACCGCCCCTTTCGGGACGGTTTAGTGTATTAAGGGAAATGTCGAACGGCACGGTTCGTGGGTGTATGGATTATCTGCCCAGAGCGGCGGCGCCGATAATTCCCGCATCGTTACGGAGTTCGGCGATTTTGAGTTCGCATTGCGGTGTATCGCCTCTTGAGTAGGTTTCGGCAAAGACTTTTTCGGGGAGCATATTGAGAAGGTATTCGCCCTCGCCTGAAATGCCGCCGCCGATTGAGAGAACGTTCGGTTGGAAGATATTAATGATATTCACGATACCGCAAACAAGATAATCGATATATGTTTCGACGACTTCGGAGGCTGCCTCGTCGCCTTTACGTTTTGCGGCAAAGGCGGTACGGCCCGAAATACAGTCGAGGTCACCGTTTATCATATCTTCCATAATGGTTTTACGCCCTTTTGCACGGCATTCTTCGAGTTTTTCGCGTGTAGTTCTGATAAGGCCCGTAGCGGAAGAATATGATTCCCAGCAGCCGTGTCTGCCGCAAGAACACTCACGGCCGTCTTTTTCGATAACGATATGACCGAGTTCGGCACCTGCGAAGTTGAATCCCGTGTATACTTTGCCGTTTATGATAATTCCGCCGCCGACACCGGTGCCCAGAGTAATCATAACCGAGATATCGGAACCTTTAGCCGCACCTGCAACCGATTCCGCTTTGGCAGCGGCGTTGGCATCGTTTTCGATATATACTTTTTTATCGGTTTTAAGCATGGACGCGAGCTTCTTTGCCATGTTATAGTTGGAAAACGGAAGATTGTTGGCGTAGAGGATTTCACCCGTATCGCACTTTGCGCTTCCGGGGGTAGCAATTCCGATATACTCAATATCATCGAGAGTGAGCCCGCAGGAGGCGGCAACGTCGGTGCACAGAGCGGCAATATCGGCTGTAATCTCATCGGCAGGACGTGTGGCGCCTGTCGGCACACTCTTTTTAGCTACGATTTTGTGACTTTCGTCAACTACACCGGCGGCAATATTTGTACCGCCAAGGTCAATTCCTATGTAATACATAATACGTAATATCCTTTCAAATAAAAATCGTCATGACACAAAACGTCCGATGCCGTAACGGAACAGACGAGTATCAAGAACACTGTAAAGATTATAATTCAATTATTCGCCTTTGTCAAGAAATATCCGCCATTTAGCGAAAACTTCACATGCCGTACACCAAAACGTCAGTATCAAAACAGAAATGCATCAAATCAAGCGGTACATACCGCCGTATCAGCCAAGGCGAAGCCTTAAAGCGAAGAAGTCAGTTCAAGGCTCACCATGAGGTTTTGAAAACGGTACTTGTCACCTGCAAAGCCGTAGACTAAAAGCTAATGCAGTACAACTTGCAATCGGACGGACATATCCGCTTTTATGCGTATTGATTTACATAAACCGCCGACGGATATCTCAGACAGTGCGGTTTACTACGTAAACCTTATGAATATCAAAACCGGTTTGCGTGCCGGCTTGCTTGAGCCTCTGTTTATATTAATCGCTCTCTTTCGCTCAAGCTCCGTTCCGCTCACCGCTCAAACTTCGCCCGTTCTAATTACCTTTTCGCTCACTCTGCGTTCGCTCTCGTTCGTTCTCGTTACCTCTTCGCTTAAGTTCTCGCTTGCTCTACGTTTGAATTGCAGATTTGTCTTCCCGCAAGCCTCGCTTGCTCACCTTCGTTTTCGGTTTGAGCTTTTGGTCATCTCCGTTCGGTTTTCGGAAAAGCGTCGAAAGAGCAGACAAGCGTGATAACGCCATCATCCTCTTATCGGTTTCAACATCAAAATCAACATCAGCATCTTTATCAACATCTTTATCTTATCTTATCTTATCCGCAGCTTTTTCTTGAATATCGACATGTGTCTAAAACAGCTGTATCTCCTGTAATTCATTGATGAAACAGGCGCTTGCAAAAACTATAAGAAGGCGCGATTTAACAGAATGGACATAATTGCGAAATATTTTTTGTGCACTTTTTAGAGGGTATTTCGTTGACATTGACTTGTAAACAAATTATAATATTCTCGGTTTAATTATGAACCGTCGGGAAAGGGTGTTTCGGACATTAAAATACCAAAAAAGTCGGCTTTTTTTATGTTATAATTCTTTAAAATCGGGGTTTCGAAAGTTGATTGTAGAAAACTTTGTAGAAAGAAATGTAGAAAACAAGCCGCTAAAAAGTGTAAAAATGTTCAAAGACTTAATAAGGAAGCGGGTGCGAAACCTGCACGAGCCCGTCACCGTGACAGACTGCACAGCCTCACCGAATCGCCTCGGTTTCCATTGGGCAAATGCCCGAGAAGGGGAGAATGCGCCATAGTCTGAAGTCGGGAGACTTGCCCGAAAGCCTGTCGTTTGCGAGTGCCTTGTGCGACAGCTCCGAAAAAAATACTTCATTATATTAAGGAGAAAAACAGATGATTGAAAACAGAAAACTGCTGTCTGTAGTATCACTTGTCGTGCTGTTGGCGATGACCGCACTTCTTATGATTTCCTGCAACAGTAACACAAACGACCCCGCAAGCACGGGTGACGACACAACGCTTGAAGCGCCTGCCGATGCCGGCAGTGCCGACGAGAGTTCGAAAACAATTACGGTAACCGTTTATGTTACCGATGACGAAGGCGAAGTTACAGAGTATATTATCGATACCGAAGCCACAACACTTCGCGGTGCTCTTGAACAGGACGACCTTGTCCAAGGTGATGAGGGCGAGTACGGCCTCTATGTCAAAACAATCGAAGGCGTCACCGCCGACTATGACACCGATGGTGCATACTGGGCATTCTACGATGCAAATGACTCTTATCTTATGACCTCCGTTGACAATACGCCTATTGCCGATGGTGACGTTTTTAAGATAATCTATACTAAAGGATGAATTTCAAATACAGCTTCAAAGTACTTCGTGAATGCGCCCTTTTCGCTATGCTCGGCGCCCTTATGTTTGTGTCGAAAATAGCAATGGAGAGTCTCCCGAATGTACATATGTTGGCCACTTTTATTATCTCCTTTACTGTGGTGTACCGCAGAAAAGCGCTCATACCGCTTTACGTTTTTATCCTTCTGTCAGGTATCTATGCGGGCTTCTCGCTTTGGTGGCTCCCTTACCTCTATATCTGGCTTCCGCTCTGGGGCGCGTCAATGCTGCTCCCGAAAAATATGCCCCGTTGGCTCTCGCCTATAGTCTATTGTCTGACCGCAGGTATCCACGGCGCTCTTTTCGGCACTCTCTATGCACCCGCTCAAGCCGTTATGTTCAATCTGTCCTTCAACGATACGCTGAAGTGGATTGCGGCGGGCCTCCCCTGGGACCTCGTTCATGCCGTGGGCAATACCGCAATAGCTGTCCTCGTCGTGCCCTTCATTGCCCTGCTGAATAAGCTGGAATCCCTATCCGTCTCAAGGAAAAAACAAAGATAATTATTCTTGTGATGAAGCCCATCTTCGGACTTCATCACTTTTTCTTTCGGCTTTTTCCAAAAAGCCGTAAAAAAAGTGATGAAGCCATAGTTGACTTCATCACTGTAACTAAACCACTGTATAAAGTTTTCGGTTGAGCCTTTTACAAAAGGCTCATGGGGTACGGGGTGAAACCCCGCTTATGACGGAGGGCGAAGCTTCGCAATGCCTGAGGGCGAAGCCCCGCTTATGCCTGAGGGCGAAGCTTCGCAACAACAAGGGTGTTTAATCAAGCGGGCCGATGTCGTTTAGGTATTCCTCAAGACAGATACCGTCTTTCATGATTTTCTCGGCTGTGAACCTGCCGACGAAGCGGTAGTGCCACGGTTCGAATTCATAGCCTGTGACATCGTCTTTGCCTTCGGGGAAACGTATAATGAAGCCGAATTTCCAACAGTTTTCCTTGAGCCATGTATAGGCGGGTTCGTTTGCGAATGCTTGGTCGGCGGCACCGAGGTTATGCATATCGCAGCAAAGGCCTGTCTGATGTTCGCTTGTACCGGGAGCGGCGGAATAGGTCAGCACTTCGGCTTTTGCGCTGTCGTAGTCGAGACCTTTGGCCATTTCCTGGTTGATATAGGAATTAAAGAGCTGCTCTTGATATTCATATGTTCTGTAACCGCTTGTAACGGACAAATCGTCATAGCCGCAGGCACGGAGTTCGGTGAACATAGCCTCAAGAGCTTTTTCAGCTGTAAATACCATTTGCTGAGTAGCACGTCCGTCCTGCCTTGTGTCAACTATGTTTGTGAGATTTTCGGGTATGAACGAGGCATCGACGGTTGTTGTTTTGTTGACCAATACGAGGAACGGGGTTGCATCGGACGGATTCATATATTCTTCGTAGGCGGAGAGGTCGGCGGTAAACGTCACATCCGACGGTGTGCCGTTCACGGGTTTTACATCGTCTTTACCGTCATCGGTCACCTCTGCCGTTTCGGGAGTGTTCGTGAGACTGTATTTCAGCTTAATCTCTTCGTATGTTGCGTTTCCATCATTGTCACGGATAACGGTGCCGTCTTTGGTTTTTGCGATATTTCGGGAAAAAACGGCGTTTCTGCCTTCAACGGAATAAGAAATGCCGCTTGTAAAAAAGTCCATGATATCATCCGATACCCAAAGTGAGGAATCCGTATAGACGGTTTCGGAGGAAAGAACCACGGACGTGCCGTTAATGTCGGCTGTTACTCCTCCGATTTCAAAAGAAATATAGTTATCGGTCGCGGTCCCGTCCGACAGGTCATCTTCGTTCCCTTTGTTCACAACATATTTCATCTTTTCGCCGTCGCCTGCGGTGTAGAATTCACAAAGGTCGGCAAGACACGTGAAATTAATTCTTATATCTCCCGCAGGATTGGCAAGCTCCGCCGATACACCAGTAATGGTTGTGTCTCCGTAGGTGTATGAATAACTCTTCGACTCGCTGTCTCCTTTACTCCAAAGTACCGTACGGAGAATTATTGCAATTACCGCAAAAGTTACTAACGCCGCTATCAAAACAACTGCCGTGTGAAACTTAAACTGTTTGAATACAAGTCTACGACGTCTCTTTTTGCGAAGTTTCTCTTCCGCTTCACGCCGTCTTTGTTCGACTTCACGCCGTCTTTGCTCAAATGCCGCTCTCTCGTACTCCCTTTGCGCCGCTTCACGTCTTGCGGCTTCGCGGCGTTCACGAGCGTTTCTGTCGATTTCACTCTCACTGTATCCGCCGTTTGTGTCTTCACGGTATCCGCGGTTTGGACTTTCGCCGTACGCCCCGTTTTCAGCCCGTCTTTGCTCTCTTTGGCGCCTTATTTGCTCTCTGTAAGCTCTTTCACGGTTAATCCTGTCGCGGATTTCTTTCTCACGCTGTGCTTTTTTTTGAGCGTCGCTTTCAAAATAGAACTCGCCGTCACGGCTTGCGCCCGCAGTGTTTTTCTGTACGTAAGGACTTTTGCCGTACTTCTCGAAATAAGCTTTCTCGTACCGCTTTTTCTGTTCCGGTGTCATATTGTCAGGAGAAAAACCGCCGTTTTGTCTGCTTGCGCCGTTTGCGCTCTTCGGCATTTCCGCAGTGTTCCGCCTACTGTTTGCAATTTGCTCATATGACGTATCAACTGTCGGTTTCGGCGCACCTTCACGTGCCGCCGCGCGCCGTATCGCTTCGCGTCTCAATTGCTCGTGGCGTATTTCTTCACGTCGTTCGGCATCGATACGTGTCTCTCTTTCAAAGGGTAGTTCCGTTCTGTATTCGGGTACTTTTCCGTCTTTGCGGGATGCCTCACGGC
>CAZCSZ010000071.1:0-6057 GCA_964501305.1 uncultured Ruminococcus sp. | reverse complement strand
CGAAGTCAATGCCGATATAAACTCCGACGGCACACTGTCGGTTAAAGACGTCAAAACTCTTATTCAGCTGACGCTTTCGTGAAATGCGGAATAATACATAACAAATAAAACGGCGGGCTGTAGGTTTAACCTTCAGCCCGCTTCTGATTATTGAATATTATTATGAATTTCGCTGTTTCTCGACATCGGGAATATCAAAGAGATACTTTGAATTACAAAAACGGCATTGAGTTTCAATGGGTTCATCCGTTCTCTTAAGTTCGGCAATATCGGCATCAGGTAGCGATGCGAGTGCCTTCAAATACTTTTCCCTTGAGCAAGTGCAACGGTATTCGGTGTCGAACTCGTCGAATATTTCAAAAGGAATTCCATGGAGAACTTCGCTTATGATATCGGTACCGCTCATTCCGCTTGCAATAAGCGCGGAAACGGAGGAAATCATTTTGAGATTGTTTTCCACAGTGTCTACAACCGAACTGTCGGCACCCGGCATTACCTGGACAAGGAATCCGCCTGCCGCTTTTATATGCCTTTCGTTTGTTACTCTGACTCCGAGAGCGCAAACTGTCGGCGTTTGCTCACTTGATGCAAAGTATTCCGTAATATCGTCTGCGATTTCACCGCTGACAAGGGGCGAGAGCCCGTTGTAAGGCTCGGCCATTCCGAGGTCCTTTATGACATAAAGGTAACCGTTTTTGCCGACGGCACCGCCGACATCAAGCTTTCCCGCACTGTTCGGTAAAAGCTCAACGTCGGGATTCTGAACGTATCCGCGAACGTTGCCTGCATAGTCGCTGACACAAACGACAGTGCCGCAAGGACCGTCTCCTTTGAATTGGAGAGTCAGTGAATTGTCGTTATCCTTTAAGAGCGAACCCATAAGGGATGCGGCAGTCAAAGCTCTACCGATTACGGCGGTGCAGGTTTTCGACGTCTTATGAATTTCTCTTGCTTTTTCGACGATTTCGGTAGTATCGGTTGTAAACATTCTGATACTGCCGTCTGTTGTAATTGCTCTTGTTATATATGAGTGTCTCATGCTTGCCGTGCCTTACAGTTTAAGCGTTTCGACGGTTTTGTTGTAGTGAGAGCGGAGTGCACATGTGGCAAGCTCATGGGAAATCCTTGTTTCTTCAGGCGTAAAGAGCCCAAACGGAACCGTATGACCCGTAAGCTCAAGCATGAATGCGCCCATCATCTGTTGCATTGCATCGACAAATCCGAACTCGAAAATGGAGCCGGTTATTGTGGGAAGCATGGGCTTGTAGCCGACTGAAATGCGGCTCCATGCCTGCTCTTTGCCCCATGAGGTTGTATAAAGGAACGAGTTTGCATCATCGCTCGAGAATTTTGCACTGCAATCAAGCCCGTAAATCTCGAAAAACCAACGGTTTGTTGAACCGGGGCTCATTCTCTTGGTTTCAAGCGTCATGGGGAATTCTCTGCCTTCAGAGTCCTCACAGGTGCATATTAAAGTGGCATTGTCGAATGTATCGCATACTGCAGTACCGCCTTTGCCGTCGGGACGCTCTTTGACTATATCGCTGATTTGAGCATAAACCGTTTTCGGGATAAATCCCATTCGGAACGGTACGTGCTGTGTGTGAATGCCGAGGTCGCCGATGCATCCGTACTCGCCGTTGAATTTCGCCATGCGTTTCCAATTTATCGGTTTATTCAAGTCGCAGTCTGACGAATGGTTAAATCCCGCGTGAACTTCGATTATTCTGCCGAACTTTCCTTCTTTGATCCAGTTTATCATAATCTGCATTGCGGGATAATAAGGGAATTCACTTGTGCATCTTACAAATACATCGGGATGCTCACTCAGCGTTTTGAGGATATTGGTGTTTGCTCTTTGGTCTATTCCGAAAGGCTTTTCTCCGAGCAAAGCTTTTCCCGCTTTGATTGTATCCGTATAAAACTGTTCGTGAAGATTATGCGGTACGGCGCAGTAAATAGCATCAATGTCGTCTGCTGCAAGAAGGTCTTTGTAATCGGCGGTTATGTACTTAATGTCGGGAAAATTCTTTTTGAACCATTCTGTTTCCGCTTCAACGGGAGAACAGATGCCGACGATTTCGGGACGGGGTACGTCACCTGTGAAATGGCACCATCTTGCCGATGCCGATGCGAATTCTCTTGCCATGAGACCGCAACCTATAAGTCCGAACCTGACTTTTTCCATATTGTTACCTCCGTAAAATGATTTTGATATTTGATTATTATTTTGTCGCAAGTTCTACATCGCGAAGTGTTTTGCAGAATGTGATAGATGCCACATAAGCCTCATCGGATATTTCGGCATTTGCAAAGAAGTCAAGTCTCAGACCGTAAACGTTACCGCTCCAATAAGATGCGCTTGTGAGGTCATAGATGTAGTTGTGGTAATTGCCGTCTTTGGTAACTGTGAACACCTTCGAACAGCCTGCTGTCGGAACTTTCGTATTGCCCGAACAGAAGAATATTTCAGAATTGATTGCCGTTGACGAAACGGCGGAGGGTACCATGTAATTGTATACAACATATTTGTACTCGTCGGCGGATATACCGAGTGACGAGAGGTCAAGATATACATACGGGTCGATTTTATTCTCCGCAACCGTAAGCTTTAAGATATCCTTTGAAGGAAGTCTTTCGTATTCGGCATGATTTGAATATTTGAAATTGTTCATCATGTCGTTTGTAAATGTTATTTTAACATTATCGGTGTAAACTCTTACGGATTTCCTGTCCCAAAGTCTGCCGTACGTGAAAGTTTCGGCATAAGTATATGTTTCAAAGAAACCTACGGAGTCAATACTTATGTTAATTCCGTCAAGGTCAACGGTAATAATGTTTCCCGTGTACGATTCCGGGATTTTAACAGTCATTCTGTCCCATACACCGTCAAGAACGACGGTTTCAACGGATACAAGGCTTGTTTCGGGACTGTCGCCGAAATAAACCTCGGCAGCGGAGTCCGTTCCGCTTGCTCTGTAAACCATTGTGAAGTATTCGGCACGTTCGGGTCTGTCCATACGGAGCGTCATATAACGTTTTTGCGTCGTTAAGTAATGAACGCTTGACTCATTGATGTCAAATACGGTATTTGTTCTCGATACAGCAGTGACGGTGCCGAGTTCGGCAGAACCGCAAAGGGCTTTTTTTAAAAGGCTGTAGTCCTTGACCGTTACGATTCCGTCGCCGTCGGCATCTGCACAGTTAATGTCATATTCCGAGGCGCTGACGCTTTGAAGGTTGATTTGCTTTATGATTCTCGAATCCTTTACGGTTATTTGAGAGTCGCCGTTCACATCGCCTTTAAATTTTACTGTCTCGATTCCGTCGATAACCTCAATTGAAGCCTCGTTGTCAAACAGTATCGTTGAGCTTTCTCCCGTATAAGTTCCGTTTGCGATTTGTTCTCTGCGACTCGCGGTTTCGCTTGCTTCTTCTGCTGTTTTGCAAAGACAGATTGATGAAATATACATTATATCGTCAACATTTGTAATGTTAAACGGGTCTATTCTGATTTTCGTTACGGTGCCGTTCCAGAAATCAGATTCCGAAAGGTCTATAACCTCGGAGTGGTATTCCCCATCGTATGCCGGAGTGAGTTTAACGCTGTTTTCTTCGGCGAATGAAGCACTTTGCGATGTTGTGAAGAATATTTGACCTTCTTTTGAAGAGCTTGAGTTGCCGTCGGCAGCTTTGTATGTCATTACGACATATTTATATTCCGACGTGCTGAGCGGGGTGTCGCTCGGATAATTAATGATAACGCGCGGGTCGGTCTTTGAAGTAATAAGAAGCTCTGCGGCATTTTCTTCTGCGTTGAGCCTTACGGTAGTATCGTATTTCAGTGTCAAGGCACTGAGAGAAGCCTCCGAATTAAATACAAGGTTCGTGTAGTCAAGTGCCGTGACTGCCATTTGCTCCTTTGTTTTCACGAGTGCCGCTTTTACTTCGGCATCTCTGAGTATGCGTCTGCACTCATCTGTGGTAGAGGCACTGCCTATTGCCGCATTCGCATTGTCTTTAATAGCGGTAATTTCCGCTTGCTGTTCGGGATAGTAAAGACCGAGATTTGCGATTTTTTCCACTCTTGTCTTGATTACTGACTTGTATGTGCTGTTTGCCACATTCGGCATAACGGTTCTTATCAAAGTCTGCGAGTAGACTCTTGCGAGATAGTCATTGAGGTGGCAGACGTTATTTGCAGACATATCGGTATAGCTCTTTCTTGTGAGAAGAAAACCATGAACTGAGGTAACGTCGGCAACTACAACTCCGTCAAGGCTGTCTGCCTTGTCGTAGTATCTTTCACAGTACTCATCAAGCAAACTGGTTCTGAAGCATTCCGGATTGGAGTACATGGGGCATACTATAATTATCTCACAGTCCGAAAGACGGCTTTTGATTCTGTCAACGACATAGTTCATCGAGCTGCTCATTTCGTCGGCTGAATCTTGGAATTGATAGTCGTTTGTTCCGAGTGCAAGGACTACAAGGTCGGGATTGTAGGCAATAATGCAATCGTCAACGTGCTCATAAGCATCCGACCAGCCGCCGCCGCTGACGGAAGTGTTTGTACATGTAATGTTGGCATAAGGGTAAATTGTTTGAAGTTCCTTTTGGAACATTTCGGTGTAATACTCGGCGTAGGGTTCCATGTTGAGGCAGGAGCTTGAGTTGCCACCGTTTGTGATACTGTCACCGAAGAAAACTATATCGACGTTTTCGCCGTTTTCAAGCTTCGAACGGGTTTTTGACAGTTCTTCACCTTGATTTGACGGAAGAAAACCTGTCCATGTGTTACCTTCTTCCGTTACATAGGTTATTGCAAGCTGAATTTGCGGAATAGCGGGGCCTTCTTGAAATCTTACCCAACCACCTTGGAGCATTTTATATGTATAGTTTGCGTTGTATGTGTAATAATGCTCACGGTATTTTACGCATGGGATAGAGCCCGACGTGAGAATTTGAAGTTTTCCGTCTTCGGTTATGGTGTAGTCCTTGCCCTCTTTATATTCTATTTTAAGAGAGGAACTGCGAAGGGATATAACCTTGCCGATATCGAACATCAACGTAATGGGACTCATTGAACCGTCGGCATTCAAAAGCGGGTAAATACCTTCGTTGTAAACAATATCGGTATCCCAGTAGGGAAGCATGTATTTATCTACTTCGTACTTTGAAGAATCAAGTTCTTCTTCGGTGTACTTCGCAATAATCGGGTTTGCGTTCTTTGTCTGTTCATTCGCTTTTGAAGTGGCGTTGTCGGCATCTGCAAAACAAAGGCCGCTGAAATACATTGTATCGCCTTTAACACAGCTTGTGAAGAACGTTACTCTGATATGGTCCGCAAAGCCTTCGTATTCGGAAATGTCCGCAACGGAGCTGTAGTATTTGTAGCCTCTTGTCAGCTGTACTTCCGTTGTATATACGGCATTGCCGTCAAGAAGCAGCTCAAGTCGCATGGAAAGAGCATACTCCGAATTTGTATCGCTCACCTGATAGGTTGCGATAAGCTTGTTAGGCAGAGCAGAACTTGCCCACTGGGCAGCAATGGAATAAATTGCCGACGGTGCATTACCTTCAGCCGTGACTTTTGTTCCCGAAATGGTGCAGTTTGTTACCGTAGAGGCAAATGACGAACTAGTTTGGATTGCGTATGGGTCGTATGCTGCTGTCACCTGCGAAAATGCAAGGGGCATAATCATTGCAAGCGCGACGACTAAACTTATGATTCTTCTGAAGTTTTTCAAAACGGACTCCTTAATTATATATACCTCAATGATTATATTCCATTTGTGGTACTTTGTCAACGATTAAAATAAAATTTTAAAATATAGAGTAATATGTACAAATGAATAATGAAATCAGTTTTTTTTCGGGATTTCTCTGCCGTTGAGCACGGCATTTATAAGCGTACTGCCGCTGTAGGTCAGCTTGAGAGAGAAAAACGGGGATTCGATGTTCAGCAAGTCGAGAAAAATGCGGTCGCCTTCCCACATAGGAAGATTATATAATTTGTCCTTGTCTATCCACTCAAGGATGCCTTCGTCACATTCC
>CAZCSZ010000070.1:0-6106 GCA_964501305.1 uncultured Ruminococcus sp. | reverse complement strand
TCCTTTCAACTGTGAGCTTTAATTAAATAGCGCATTTTCCATTTCAAACTGAGAAACGGACTTCGTAAAACGCACAGGGAGATTAAGTATCTTTTTGAGCGTTTCAGGCGCTTTCGTTTCTGTAATGCTTTCCAAAAATGAAAGCATATACCGAGGTTCTGTACAGTCAAGTTCTTTACCGAGCGCTTTGCAAACTGCCTCGGGAAATTTGTAGGGACTTGCTGTTGAAACAATAACTGTTTTGGTTCTGTCTCTGGTTTCAGAAACATATTTGTCAAATGCTCCGACGGCAACGGCGGTATGTGTGTCTGTTAGGTATCCTTTGTTGTAAAATGTTGATTTGAGAAAATGTTCTGTTTCTTCTTCAGAACACGAATAAGCGGCAAATTCATTTTGAATTTCGGCAAGAGCATTCGTTGACACGGTATATTTTCCGTTTTCGGAAAGTTCCTTCATGTATTTTGATGTATTAACGGGGCCGCATATTTGCCAAAGAAGTCTTTCGAGATTACTTGAAATCAGTATATCCATTGAAGGCGAAATCGTTTTAAAAAATTCTCTTGTTCGGTCGTATGTACCTTTAGTAATGAAATCGGTAAGGACTTTGTTGGAATTTGAAGCACAGATAAATTTTGTAACGGGAAGCCCCATTTTCTTTGCAGTGAATCCCGCAAATATATTGCCGAAGTTACCTGTGGGCACACAGAAATTAATTTTTTATCCGAGCAAAATTTCGCCGCTGTTTAAAAGGTCACAGTAAGCGGAGAAATAGTAAACGATTTGCGGTACAAGTCGGCCCCAGTTAATTGAATTGGCGCTTGATAAAAAGAATCCGTTTTTATTTGCTTTTTTTGCAAAAGCTTTGTTTGAAAAAATTCTTTTAACACCGGTTTGCGCATCGTCGAAATTGCCGTTGACTGAGTATACATTTACATTTTCTCCGAGTTGGGTTGTCATTTGAAGCTTTTGCATGTCGGAAACGCCATCACTTGGATAGAAAACGGTTATCTTTGTTTGCGGTACATCTTTGTATCCTTCAAGAGCGGCTTTTCCCGTATCGCCGGATGTCGCCACGAGAATATGGGCGGTCTTGTCCTCTCCGGTTATTTTCAGAGCACTTGAAAGAAGTCTCGGCATTATTTGAAGTGCCATATCCTTAAAAGCGCAAGTCGGTCCGTGCCACAATTCAAGCATATACTGACCGTCGTCGATTTTAACTACGGGAGCGGCTTCGCCGACGAATCTCTCGTTTGAATATGCGGTTGCACAGTCATTTTCAAGAGTTTCTTTATCATAATCGGAAAGAAACAACGAGAGTATTTCGGCAGCTCTTTTGCTGTATGACATTTCGGACAGCTCTTTCAACTTATCTAAACTCACCAAGGGCATTGTTTCCGGCATATACAGGCCGCCGTCGTTTGCAAGGCCGTTCTTTATTGCGTGGGCTGAGGAGAGCTTTGTATCTCCCGTAATATTGCGCGTGCTTATGTAATTCATTTGACTTTCCTCATCTTTCTTTTAAATTTGATGTAAAATAGTTAAATGCGTTTTTAAAGAATATTTTACTTTGAAGTTTGCTGTCAATGCCGTGGGATTTAAGTGAATCTGCGAGTTTTATAATATCCGCTCTGCAAGTGAGATCATATGGTGTATCGGAAATGCCGTCAAAATCGCATCCGAGTGATACACTGTCGTCGCCTACCGTTTCGAGAAGGTGAAGAATATGTTTTACGATATCTTCGGTCGAGGCCAATCCATTTGTAAGATGGCAGGGAACAGCGCTGACTCCGATTATGCCGCCTGAGTTCTTTATTCTCAGCGCTTCGTTGTCGGTTATGTTTCTCGGATGTGGAAACACCGAATATGAATTGCTATGGGAGGCTATTACATTTCCTCCGCAGGTCTCGGCAAGCACCAATATTTCAGACGTACTTTTGCGCGAAGCATGGGATATATCGACCGTAATTCCTTCTTCAAAGCAAGTTTTAATGAGTTCTGCGCCTTGTTTTGTAAGTCCTTCATCGGTATTAAATGAACCGCCGATGCATGTTACGCCCGACCAAAGGGGTGTCACGATTTTTACACCGCAGTTCAAAAGTGAATACAATCTCTCTTTACTGCCACATGTCAAGCGTAAGTCTTCAACTGACAGTAATTTTATAGGCAGGTTCATTTTCGCCAGCTTCTTAAGTTCTAATGACTTTGTGCAAAAATCGCCTTCGTTTGTTTTAAAGTAATCCAAAACGTTGAAGAACCGTCGATAACAGTCCTCGTCGGAAAGACCTTTTTTTGAAAACACAGCAAATACCTGAGCGCATTTTCCAAAAAAACATTCATCGGACTTTTTGAGCATACACGTACTGTTTGAAAGAGTTTCTTGCTTGTCATACAGGCATGTTAGTGTGTCGCAGTGAAGGTCAAAATAATCTAATGATTTTTCCATTGCTGACTCCCGTTTAAAATGCGTTTTCGAAATGTTTAATATCTTCGCATGTTAATTTTCTTTCGCTTTTACTTACGTAAACTTCGATTATGTCGAAACGTTTAAAGAAGGAAGAGTATTTGTTGCCACTTTCCTTGCAAAACTTTGATGCCCCTCTTTTAAGATATGATATTTTGCTTTTGTTGACAGCATCGGCCGGACGAGTGTTGAATAAATTGTTCTTGATACTTCGGGTTTTGACTTCGACGAATACAAGGACATTGTTTTTCAGAGCGACTATATCAAGTTCACTGTTGCCCGCGTGAATATCGGAATGAATAACTTTATAACCGTGTTTTCTAAGGTAATTTCGTGCTTTTTTCTCACCGAAAGAACCTATTTCTTTTGCATAGACCTCCAAATTGTGATTACGTGCTTTATTGAATATGTTTTTAAATATCATTTACTGTTTTTTTTGCTTTAACAAAGCTTCGAGCTTCTCACAGTCGCGTTTAAGAAAGGACATAAAGCTCTGTCTGTGTTCGGGACACGGGCCGAATTCGTATACAGACAGCATGTGTTCTTTGGTAGGATAGCCTTTATGCTTTGCGAATCCGTATTGAGGATATAGGTTGTCAAGTTTCATGCATATGCTGTCACGTGCGGTTTTTGCAAGTACGGAAGATGCAGCGATTGATTGCGATATGCTGTCTCCTTTTATAACAGTTTGTACTTTTATGTCAAAACCGTGAGCTTTATTGCCGTCTACGAGAATCAAGTCCGGCTTAATTTTGAGACCGGATACGGCACGGCGCATTGCAAGCAGGGAGGCTTCAAGAATATTATATTCGTCGATTTCACACGGAGTGGAAAGTGCAACGGAATAAGAAACACAAGATTCTATTATCTTGGGTACTAAAGATAATCTCTTTCTCTCACTTAGCTTTTTGCTGTCGTCAAGGCCATCTATAATTATTCCGGGCTTAAGAATACATGCAGCCGCAACTACAGGGCCGGCAAGCGGTCCTCTACCTGCTTCATCGGTTCCGCATAAAACGGAAACGCCGTTTTCCAAAATGTTAAAATCAAAGTCGTATGATAACATATTCTCACCTATTAATCAAACGGGGTTTCAAGAGAAATCCGACCGATTTTACATCCTCTGAACTCATCAAGAAGCATAAGTGCTGTTCTTTCCGTGTTGATTTCACCACCGGATACTAAAAATCCCCTTTTTTTGCCCACTGCTTCGAGTATTTCATAGTTCTTCAATTCTGTCAAATCAGATTCAGAAAGCTTATATCTTGCACAGAAAAGGCCCGGAGAGGTGCCGTAAAGTCTGGAACAGAGAATTGATCCCAATTCTTCAACGTCGAGTATAGTATCCTTTATGGCACCTGTTAAGGCAAGGTTTTCAGCCGTGATTTTGTCTTGAAACTTCGGCCACAAAACTCCTGGCATATCAAGAAGTTCAAATCCCATATCAGTTGTTACCCATTGTTTACTGACTGTGACGCCGGGCCTGTCTTCAACCTTTGCCTTCTTTGATCTACTCAAGCGGTTTACAAGTGAGGATTTTCCGACGTTCGGAATACCGACTATCATAGCTTTTATCTGCTTACCGTACATACCTTTACTTTCGTATTTTGATATTTTATCCTTGAGAATATCTCGCACGGAATTGCCAATTGATTTGATGTTCTCGTTGTTAACGCAATCGACAGCGACGGCATAACCTCCAACGCTTTTATAATAGTCGATCCATTGCTGTGTTACTTCGGGATTTGCAATTGAAGATTTATTTAAAAGCGTGAGCGTGGGTTTATTATCGACAATTGCTGCAATTTCCGGGTTTTTCGAACTTCTCGGTATTCTTGCATCCAGAAGTTCAATTACAATATCAACGTTCTTGAGGTTTTCCTTAATCATTCGGCGTGTTTTCGCCATATGGCCCGGAAACCAATTGATATTTGTTGAATTTTCGTTGTTCATTTATTTAACACCTGTATTAATTGTAAAGAGAACCGAATCTGTCGGGATTAAGTCTGAAGTATGCTTTGCCGACAATGCATCTTTCGTCGATTGTTCCGACATACCTGCTGTCACCCGAGTGATTTCTGTTGTCTCCCATTACAAAAATCTCACCTTCAGGTACAGTTATGGGATACTGATAAGCAGATGTTACGGTTTGGTCAGTTGCGAGCTTAATATAAGGTTCATCTATAATTTCGCCATTAACAGTTACAGTCCATGTTTCAAAATCGATGTCTATTACCTGCCCCTCAGTTGCGATTACTCTTTTAACAAGAGGGTCGCTGTACATACCGGGAAGGGATTTGTCATGTAATACAACAATGTCTCCCTGTTTGGGTGTATACATGAAATCACTTATTAACAGCAAATCGCTGTCATGAAGTGTGTTTTCCATTGACTGTCCACTGACATAAGAAAGACGAAATACGAAAGAAATCAAAACAAACAGAAGAACAAAACCGAAAACAATACTTTCAAGCCATTCGTACAGGCTGAGTGCCTTTGACGTTATTTTGTCGTTGAGTTTTTCTGAAGATACGGAACTTTGATTGTTGTTTTCCATAATATACCTCAATTTTTATTTTGAAAAAAGAATGCTTAAAAGTCTGCTTCCGTCGGATATGTAATAATTCTGTTTTTCGGCGGTTTTTTCAGAAAACATTCCGTCGCCTTTTTCTGTTTTAGAACTGTCGAATATAAAGAACGGAACTCTTTCCATTGAATGAGTTCTAATTTCAATGGGTGTCGGATGGTCGGGTAGTACCATTATTTTGAACGGCTCACCTGTTCCTTTCAGGTAGTCATATAGTGGCTTTAAAATTAAAGAGTCTATTTTTTCGATGGCTTTTACTTTTACGGTATCTTCACCTCTGTGTCCGCATTCATCGGGAGCCTCTACGTGAACATACACAAAATCGGAACCGTTTTCAAAACAGTTTATTGCGGCATTTGCCTTTCCTGCATAGTTTGTTGAGTAGTTGCCGGTAGCACCTTCGACATTTACAACTTCCATTCCGGCACAAATGCCGATACCTTTAATCAAGTCGACTGCAGAAATAACGGAACCTTTAAGCCCCCATTTTTCTTTAAAATTCGGAAGCATCGGCTTCTTTCCCGGACTCCAAAGCCACGGGGAGTTTGCAGGGCGCTTTCCTTTTTTTCTGCGTTCTGCGTTAACGGGGTGGTTCTTGAGAATTTCGTATCCTTTTACCATATATTCAAGAAATTCTTTGCCACCGTTTGCTTCGGAAGGAAGAAAATCCTTGATTTTTTTTCCTAAAATATCGTGAGGCCTCATGAATTGATATTTGTCATCTGCACCTTCCCAAATAAGGCAATGTCTGTAACTTACACCTGTATAAAGACTTCTTCCTTTCATCGGAAGTGCTTCATTAAGTGCTTTTACAAGCTCATTTGCTTCTTCTGTTGATATCTCATCGGCGCTGTGGTCAATCATTGTTGCGTCGAAATAGCTATCGGCGTCTTCTGAGACTGTAACTAGGTTGCATCTTATTGCGGTATCGTTTTCGCTCATGTTTATTCCCATGCTTACAGCTTCAAGAGGACTTCGACCTTTTGAGAATTCTTTCGGATCATAGGAAAGTATAGCAAGATTTGCCGTATCGCTTTCGGGAACCATTCCGCACGGCA
>CAZCSZ010000069.1:0-6110 GCA_964501305.1 uncultured Ruminococcus sp. | reverse complement strand
ACCGTAATCCGCTTGAAATTGCGAATACTTTAGAACTTATGTCTCCGAATTCGGGTGCCGGATCGGTTTGCGAAAAAATAATGTCATCAAGTGCCCCGGAGGCGCAAATCAACTGTGAGCGTTTGTGCGTAATTTTATCAGATGCACTTGAGAAAGAAATAAACGAGAACAATAAAAGCCGCGGCATGAGAGTGATTTTTCCGCTGTTTCTTGCCGCTGTAGTGTTTATTGTACTTATATGAGAGGTTTATATGGATATTACTCTGCTTCTTAAAACAGCCGGTGTCGGACTTATATGTGCTGTTTTGTGCCAGATACTTAGTAAAAGCGGACGTGACGAACAGGCAGTTATGTTGTCCATTGTCGGTATAGTTGTTGTGTTCGTTATGCTTGTTGCAAAACTTGACGGTCTTGTCGGTGCTTTAAAAGATATATTCGGTCTATGAGTGAAATAATGAAAATATGCGGCGTAGCTGTAATTGCGGCGATACTTTTGATTATTCAAAGAAATATCGATTCAAAGAATGCCTTTATAATACCCGTTGCTGCCGCCATAATCTGTTTTGTCTGTGCAATAAGTTCGCTTAAGGGGCCGATTGAATATATTAAAACTCTTTCGACAGGCAGTGAGAGCGTTACTTCTGCAGTACTTAAGATATGCGGAATTTCGTTTATGAGTGAAGTCTCCTGTCTTGTGTGCAAAGAGGCATCTGAGACACTCGTGAGGTGCGTTTATTTGGCATCGGGCGTTGCAATAGTGTTAACAGTAATGCCGATTTTTAAATCTCTTGTTTCGTGTGCTGTGGGGCTTCTGCCGTGAAGCGCCTTGTGATTTTAGCGCTTGCTTTTGCAGCAGTTTTTCATCTTTCAATCTCCGTATATGCTAAGGAGATTGTGACTGTCGGAGAGAACAGTGCTGAACATGATTGGGACAAAGAATACAGTAAAGTTTTACCTGAAGGAGACAACGGCGTTGACGGTGTTGTAAATCTTATAAAGAATTCATTCCGAAGTTTATTCACATTTGGTCTCAATAAGTTTTCCTCTCTTGCTTCGTTACTGCTTCTCTTTGGCTTATTTTCTTCTTTTGTTAGAAGCGGATATGCCTCCGATGCATGTAATTTTGCTTTTTTCTCCGCTGTGTGTTTGTATTCGGTTAAAAGCGGACTTATTGATATTACTTTGGCAAGCAGTTCGGTTGGACGTTTATCCGAAATATGCAACGCTTTAATTCCAATTGAAGCATCTCTTCTTTTAAGCGGACAGAAAGTTTCGTCAGCGGCTTTTTCAGGTTATTCGGCTAAAGTTGTTATCACTTTGGTACAATATTTGTTCAAAAACATTTCAATACCGCTTATTACCGTTTCTCTCGCACTGACCTGTATTTCTTCTGTGAGTACCGAGAGTGGCAGACTTGGCTCTTTTTTGAGAAAAAGTGCCGCAGTTATGACGGTATCGGCAGTAAGTATATGCGGTTTCTTTCTGACCCTTCGAAGTAGCCTTTCGTCTGCTGCGGATTCAGTTGTGCTTCGAAGTGTGAAGTTTGCCGTGGGTTCATTTGTTCCGATGGTAGGGGGAGCACTCAGTGAGGCCGTCGGCTACGTTGTAAATGGTTTTTCCTACATTAAAAGCACTTGCGGAATTATGGCTGTATGCGCGTTGCTCGCTGCTGTTTTGCCGTCTATAATCAAAACAGCCGTCTCATATACCGTGTTTGCGGCACTCGGAGCTTTTTCGGATATCGTATGTTCGCAGATGACCTCTTTGATATCCGCTTTATGCTCGGTTTCGGCGTGCCTTTTGGCATGTGAAATATCATCCGCCGTTTTGTTTGCCTTAAGAATTGTATTATTTATAAGGATATAGTTGTGAGCAGTTATATATACAATCTGTTCGGAGTATTTGCGCTATGCGGATTTATCTTCCTGTTTATTAAAAACAGCCGTTTCGCCTCGGTTGTCCGTTTTGCCTTCGGTATATGCATTATTTCCGCTTTTGCTGTGCCACTCTTACATGGAAACTTTGAGGTGCCCGAAATGCCCGAAATCAAAGTATATGAAAGCGAAAATGCTACATCGGTAATTACTTTGGCAGGCGAAAATCTTTGTAAATCGGTCGAATGTGCAATTGAAGAATATTTCGGCGTCAATGCCACTGTTCAATGCGACCTTGATATAACAGACAGGTCAAATGTTGCAATTGAGGAAATACGAATTACCGTTCCGACTGGCGACAGTAATAAAATTATAAGTACTGTTAAAGAACTTACATCATGTGAGCGTGTTAAGGTAATATACGGCGAGGTTTCAAAATGAAGATACTGCTTGATTTACTTAAAAACCGAAAAAAACTTGTTTTAATCGGCGCTTTTGTTCTATGTGCTGTGCTTGTGTTGTCTGCCGTTTCAAATTCAACGGAAACAAGCGATACAATCACTGAAGAGGAAAAACTAGAATATAGACTCAGTGAACTTTGCGAACGAATTGACGGTGTTGACAAAGCATATGTAATGGTTAGCTTCTCAAACAGTGAGGATACAAAATCATATTTTCGGGATTCAAACGGTTTGACGGAATATAAAAATGTCAACGGTGTAGGCGTTGTCTGTACAGGTGGAGACAGAGGAACTGTCAAAAGAGAAGTGTCGGAAATGATTTCCGCTGTTCTCGGTATACCCGTGAACCGTATTAAAGTTCTTGGCGATGGTCATTGATTTGATCGTTTAGGCATATAATTCAATACCATGTATTTACGGAGGCAATTATGAAACTTAAAGAATTTGGCTCAAAAATCAAAAATGCCGCCAAAACAGGCGGAAAAAGAACAGTAATAGCATTAATGGCGCTTGTTGTTATAGCGACTGCGGTCGTTTTAAATGTTATTCTTATGAAAGAACCGGAAATGCAAGTAGGGAATATAAGCGATAAGCTTGCGCCTGTTGCATCGTATCTTGATAGTGAGAGCGAAGAGGTCAGCATTGCCGACTATTTCTCAAATATCATTCTTAACCGTAAAAGTGCGAGGGAAGAGGCGATGGAGGTACTCTCGTCCGTTGCGGACAACGAAAGTGCAGTTGAAGATGTCAGAAATTCCGCATACAGCGATATGCAGCAAATAGCACTTGATATTGAACGTGAGGCGGATATTGAGGCGCTCATGAATTCCAAAGGATTCAGTGAATGTCTTGCGGTTGTAAATGGGGATACAGCAAGCATAATAGTCAAAACAGAAGGACTGACGCCAAGCGAAGTTGCTCAAATAAGCGAAATAGTTTATACGGAATGCGGAGTTCTCCCGCAAGACTTAAAGATAATCGAAAAGAACTGACTTCAAAACACTTGACTTTCCATAAGTATTATTGTAAAATAATAAGGTAAAATAATACGGAGGAAGAACAAATGACGGATAATATAATCGAAGTACTTGAGTCTACGGTTAAAGGCAAGTACCTTATGTACAAAGGCAGGCCGCTTGTAAGAGAAAACAATACTATTTGCTACGGTAATATGGACGATGAGTATGTTCTTTGCCTTACTGTTATGAGTGAGGTTGAAGTTGACGGTAAAACAGTTCCCGATATGGTTCTTGTTCAAATCGTCTCAACTGATGAAAATCTTGCAACTCACGAGAAAATCTTCAAACAAGAATTCAAAAAAGGAATTACCGAAGCCTTTCAGCTTGGCTATATTTGGCTGACAAGACTTATAGGTGAATAAAACGAAAGCACCCGCAAGAGGTGCTTTTCGGTGTTTAATTCGGAGTGAACATGAAAAACAGACAGATTATTAAACTTATATCGCTTGTGCTTGTTTCGACACTTGCTTTGAGCTTTTTGTCTTGTAAGAAAACGGTAGAGATACCCGAAGATACAAGTAAAACGGAAAATGAAGTTAAAACCGATGCAAATCTTACGCTTGAAAAAACCGAACCTGATTTTATCAATCCTTTGACTGGACTCGGATGCGAGAGCGATATTGCTGGCCGACGGCCTCTTGCCGTTATGCTCAACAATATTTATCAAGCACTCCCGCAAGTGGGAATAAGCAAGGCCGACATTCTCTTTGAATGTCTTGCCGAGGGCGGAATTACAAGACTTATGGGCGTTTTCGCCGATTACGATGAGCTTGGAGTTGTAGGTTCTGTAAGAAGTTCAAGACCTTATTACATTGACTTTGCTCAAATGTTCGATGCAATTTATTGTCATGCAGGCGGAAGTGAAGATGCATACAGCGAAATGGCAAGCAGAGGGATTGACCATATTGACGGTGTTCGCGGCGACCCGCTCAGCGTATATTACCGCGACCCCGAAAGAATGAAGACAATGAGTTATGAGCATACGCTTATGACTACATCGGAGGGCTTATTGAAAACGGTTGATTATTGCGGTTTCAGAACAGAACACCGTGACGAATTTACCGTTCCGTGGACTTTTCCCGATTACAATTCAAATGTTGAAGTCGGGGACATTGAGGCACTTCATATCAATATACCGGTATCGGCATACCAAACTGTTGACTATTATTACGATTCCGATACAAAAAACTATTTGAGGTTTCAGTATAACGGAGAAAAACATATTGACGGTGAAACGGGTGAGCAGTTGACTTTTGAGAATGTTATAATTCTGTTCTGCAATACTTGGGCATATGATGACTATGGTAGACTTAAAGTCACTACTACGGGAAACGGAAACGGATATATAGCAAGCAGGGGCAAGTATGCACCCATCACATGGTCGCGAGATTCAAGGGAAGGTAATCTTACTTTGACAGATACAGCGGGCAATCCTGTTTGCATTAACAGAGGCAAGACCTTC
Source organism: uncultured Ruminococcus sp. (assembly GCA_964501305.1). GTDB lineage: Bacteria > Bacillota > Clostridia > Oscillospirales > CAG-272 > RUG14199. Next base: position 1,294 of record CAZCSZ010000069.1, on the reverse strand, counting down.
ATAAATATTTGCAATACAACCGTCGTTCCTACATTTGATAACCTCACTTTGGAGAACATAAAATGAAAACGCAGTCGGCATACCGAAACGGTATGCCGACTTGGTTTATTCTGAGACGTTTTTGTCACTGTCGATTTTTTCAAGCATTTCCGACAGTTCATCGGGTACTTCTTGCGTATCCGTTTTTCTTTTGAACAGATAAGCTGGCTTCTTGCTGTATATGAGAGCGCTGACAAATGATGTGAGCGGCAAAGCAGATAGGATTCCGAACGAGCCGACTAGGATTTTTATAAGCTCAACAATAATGTTTTCTTTGTTGAACATATTGAGAAGGGAAAACGAATTGTTGTATATTATGAGCAAGACGGAGCAAAGGGAGCTTCCGATATACGCCAAAATCAACGTATTTGACATTGTACCTATAATATCACGGCTTATCGTAATTCCCGATTTGTACAGTTCCGAAAAAGATATGTTTTGAACTTTTGCGGCGATCTCATGAAGAGATGCAGCTATATTCACGGCAACATCCATAACAGCTCCGATTGAGCCGACTAAGATTGCCGCAAATACCAAAGCTTTAACATCGATTACTCCGTTGTTAATACCTTGAATGTAAATCGTGCATTCATCAGTGTATCCCGTCAGTTTTATAAAGTAGTCAGTCACAAGGTAAATACCAGCCGAAATGAGCACGCCACCCATACATCCTATACCGCCTGCAAGCGCAAGGTCGGATACACCGTTGACTATAATCAAAGTCATTGCCGTAATGTAAAGACATATAATTATTGTCCAGCAATAAATATTCCGTCCGGTTGTAATTGCGGGGATAAGCACGAAAAACACAGAACCGACAGTCAGTATAAGTGTATAAAGCGTTCTCAGCCCTTTAATTCTGCCGAATACAACGAGCATAAGACAAAATAAGACGGCAAGCACGATCACAAAGTCGCTCCTGACATATTCCGCAAAACACCAAACCGAGTTCGAATCTGTTGTTGTTGTAATATGTGGCTTATAGAGTATAACCGTATCACCTTTGGATACGGGGCGAGGATTGTACATTGCATATGTACTTATAAGTTGGGTGGCCGTTACATCTTTTCCTTTTTTGTCGCCGCTTTTGAATATCGCCTTGAATGTATAGGTTGTGTCTTTCATGGTGCCTTCGCTGTCAAGCTCGACCGTTGATATATCTGTAATTTCGGTGACTTTCGCTCTGTAAAAATCAGTCATGCCGTCCGAGCCGAAGACATTCTGTCCTTTTGATATGAACAGATATCCGGCAACA
>CAZCSZ010000068.1:5820-6124 GCA_964501305.1 uncultured Ruminococcus sp. | reverse complement strand
GTATAGCTAAGGACGAGATCGAAAGAGGTCAGGTTCTTTGTAAGCCCGGCTCCATCAACCCCCACACAAAGTTTGTAGGTCAGGTTTACGTTCTTACCGAAAAAGAAGGCGGACGTCAGAAACCCTTCTTCGCAGGTTACAGACCCCAGTTCTACTTCAGAACAACTGACGTTACAGGAACAATCTCCCTTCCCGACGGCGTTGATATGTGCCGCCCCGGCGATAACGTTGATATGACAGTTGAGCTTATCACTCCTATCGCTATCGAAAAGGGTCTCCGTTTTGCTATCCGTGAAGGCGGCAG
>CAZCSZ010000068.1:0-5810 GCA_964501305.1 uncultured Ruminococcus sp. | reverse complement strand
TCGAGTAATTATTTACACGGCTAATATCAGATAAAAGCGAAGCGGTCGTTTGAGCTCTCTCATTCGACCGCTTTTATCAAGTCTGATTTCTTCATTTGCAAGCAAAAAAACGCCTTATAGTAATAACAAACGGTACAACACGACGTATACTTAAAGCAGAAAGCAACAGAAAGCGTTCATTATAATTAACAATTTGTTTATGCTTGTACTATTTGTCTGTGTTAGAATGTTATGTTGGTATATATGCATAATTTCGGAGTTTTCAATGAAAAAAAACGCTAAAGTAAACCTAAAGTTTATAACAAAGCTATCCATACTGACGGCACTTGCAACGGTACTCACATTTGTTGAGTTTCCGCTTCCCTTCTGTCCGCCTTTTTATAAAGTTGATTTCAGCTCAACCGTAATACTGACCGGCTCATTTGCGCTCGGACCATTTGCAGGCGTTGTTATTACGGTTTTAAAGAATATAATTAAAATCATTATAAGAGGTACAACGACTGCCTTTGTAGGTGAATACGTCGACGTCATAATAACCGTCATTTACATACTTCCTGCGGCAATTATTTATCACAACTCCAAGTCTTTAAAAAACGCCGTTATCGGAATGGGTGTAGGCATCGGAGCAATGGCAGTTTGTTCTGCATTTATAAACTACTACGTGTTCATTCCCATATATTCACGGCTTGCAGGATTGCCGCTTGATATCATTATTCAGGCCGGTGCAGATGTAAATTCGAAAATAACATCTCTGTTTACACTTATTATGTGGGGAACTGTTCCCTTCAATCTTGTTAAAGGAGTACTCTGCTCACTTCTGACATTTCTTCTTTATAAAAGAGTATCGAAAATCCTTCACGTTTGAAACCGCAAGACCGCCTTTTATAACAGGAGACAACAATGTTAGAAATCATCAAAGAATACCTACATATCTTTCTTATTTCCATGATTCCCGTATTCGAACTCAGAGGAGCTATAATCGCAGGTGCCGCTGAACATCTCCCGTGGCTCAATGTATTCATAATAAGTATCATAGGTAATATGATTCCAATCCCATTTATACTGTTGTTCATAAGAAAAATACTTGAGTTTATGAAACGTTTTCCTTTTCTTGGCAGAATTGCCGAATGGGTTGAAAAAAAAGGTGAGAAAAACAAAGAAAACGTTCTTACGGGTGCATCTATCGGACTTATTGTCTTTGTCGGCATCCCCCTTCCGGGAACAGGGGCGTGGACAGGCGCACTTGTTGCGGCACTGGTCAACATGAGAATGAAGCGTGCGCTGCCGTCGATTTTTGCGGGTGTAGTCATAGCTGCCGTAATTATGACAATTGCAGCATACGGTTCTGTATCTTTCCTCTCGTTTCTTCTTAAATGAAGAAAATACGTCACTGTACGATATTTCACATGTACTATTGACAATTCACACATCAAGTGTTATAATATAAAGGTAATTGATATTCTTATCAAGAGTGGCGAAGGGACCGGCCCTGTGAAGCCCGGCAACCTATCAGGCAACAGCCGACAAGGTGCCAATTCCGGACAGATGAGTTTTACAGAAAAGATAATGCTCTCGGTCCGTCGGGAGCATTTTTTTGAGTTATATTACAGGAGGCTTTAAATGAGAAAATATTTTACGTCGGAATCGGTAACAGAAGGACATCCCGATAAAATTTGCGACAAAATATCCGATGCGGTTCTCGATGCAATAATCGCAGAGGACCCGCTTGCAAGAGTAGCCTGCGAGACATGCTGTACTACGGGACTTGTTATGGTTATGGGCGAAATATCCACCAAAGCTTATGTTGATATTCAATCCATCGTAAGAGATACAATTAAAGATATAGGCTATGACAGGGCAAAATACGGATTTGACTGCGATACGTGCGGTATTATTAATTCAATACATGAGCAGTCTGCCGATATAGCCCTCGGCGTTGACAAATGTCACGAAGCAAAAGAAGGTATTGCAACAGATTATAGCACAGGAGCAGGAGACCAGGGCATGATGTTCGGCTATGCTTGCAACGAAACTCCCGAGCTTATGCCTATGCCGATTTCTCTTGCGCATAAGCTTGCAATTCAGCTCACGAAAGTCAGAAAAGAAGCTACCCTTCCTTATCTTCGCCCCGACGGAAAAACGCAGGTCACAATAGAATATGACAACAACCGTCCCATAAGAGTTGACACGGTAGTTATTTCAACTCAGCACAGTGAAGAAGTTGACCTTGAAAGAATAAGAACAGATATAATAAGATATGTAATTAACCCCATAATCCCCGAAAACATGCTTGACAAGGAGACAAAAATATACGTTAATCCCACGGGCAGATTTGTTATCGGCGGGCCACACGGCGACAGCGGCCTTACAGGAAGAAAAATAATCGTAGATACATACGGCGGATATTCAAGACACGGTGGAGGCGCTTTTTCGGGGAAAGACCCGACAAAAGTTGACCGCAGTGCGGCATACATGGCAAGATATCTTGCAAAGAATGTCGTTGCGGCAGGTCTTGCCGATAAATGTGAGGTTCAACTTGCATATGCTATCGGCGTGGCAAAACCCGTTTCCGTTCTTGTCGAAACGTTTAACACATCAAAAGTCGAAGAAGGGCTTATTGCAGATATGCTCTCTCAGCTTGTTGACTTGCGTCCTGCGGCCATAATCGAAAGATTTGACCTTCGCAGACCTATTTACAAACAGCTTTCGGCATACGGTCACATGGGACGTGAAGATTTGAATGTTCCGTGGGAAAAGACAGATATAGCGTCGGAACTTTCAAAACTCATCAAATAACAGTTGCGGGCTTTAAGCCCGCAATTTCTCTTTCGGAGATTATTCAAAAAAACACGTAAGAAAATGGAACGTCTAAATTGACATCCGAGATTATTTATTATATAATTAAATAAGAAATACAGTGGCGGAGGTCTGAATGAAAGCTGAAACAGTAGAAATTAGCGGCATTGTCGATTCCGTCATATATAAGAATTCCGAAAACGGATATACAATATGCGAAATCGAAGATGAAAACGGATTCCCCGTAGTACTTGCGGGAACTATGCCCTATCTTGTTCAAGGTGATATCGTAAAAGCAACAGGTGCATGGGTAGTACATCCCCTATACGGAAAACAGCTCAAGGTCGCAAATTACGAAAAAAGACTTCCCGTTGAAAAAAATCAAATATTAAGATATCTGTCATCGGGCGCCGTAAGAGGGATAGGGCCGAAAACAGCTGTAAAAATAGTCGATAAATTCGGCGAGGACTCCTTCGACGTACTCGAAAAACATCCGGACTGGATAGCGCAAATCAACGGAATCAGCCGTCGAAAAGCCCGAGAAATAAGCGACAACTTCAAAGAAGTCAACGGTGCAAGAAACGTTATGATTACTTTCAAAGACTATCTTTCCGATGCACAGTCTATGAAAGTATATAAAAAATGGGGCGGTTCGGCAATCGACCGTATCAGGGAAAACCCGTATATTCTTTGCGAAGAGGTTGACGGCATAGGATTTGCAAGAGCAGATGCCGTAGCGCTCGGATTCGGCATAGACAAGAATTCGCCTTTTCGTATTTCGGGCGGAATACTTTCATACCTTCAAACCGTTTCGGCAAAAGAAGGACACACGTGTATGCCGCTCGGCAGGCTTAAAAGCCAATGTGGGAAATTTCTTGACGTTGACCCGGAACTTATTCACAACACAGTTTTGGATATGCTTATCCAAAACAAACTGAGAGTAATAACCGACGGCGACGAAAAATACATATTTACTTCAAGCGCTTATAAAGCTGAGAAATTCATCGCCGAAAGACTTGTAACTCTTGACAGACAAGCTCCGCCGATGGGCGCCGACAACAGTGAGCGTCTTATTTCCCGCACCGAATACGAGAGAGGTATAACATATGATGAAAAACAAAGGGATGCTATATCCGCATCGCTCGAAGACGGTATAGTCATAATTACAGGTGGGCCGGGAACGGGAAAAACAACAGTAATAAAAGCTATCATTTCAATTTTCGAAAGTCTCGGAATGGATGTCGCACTTGCGGCTCCGACGGGACGTGCAGCTAAGAGAATGAGCGAGGCGACCTCGTGCGAAGCATCAACCGTTCACCGTCTGCTGTGTATGGAGTATTCGGAAGGTGAAAAAGCCCGTTTCATGAAAAACGAAACCGACAGACTTGAGGAAGATGCGTTTATTCTTGACGAAGCATCGATGATTGACATTTACCTCATGGAAGCTTTTTTGAAAGCCGTAAAGCCCGCAAGCAGAATAATTCTCATAGGTGACTCAGACCAACTTCCGTCAGTCGGCGCAGGTGATTTACTTCACGACCTTATTAAGTCGGGAAAGTTCAAAACCGTTAATCTCACGAAGATTTTCAGACAAGACAGCGAAAGCAGGATTATAACAAATGCTCACGCAATAAACGAAGGAACAGTCCCCGAACTGTCAAACAAGAACTCGGACTTTTTCTTCATGTCAAGGGAAACGGATGAGGCGACAGCATCAACCATAGCCGACCTCTATAAGAACAGACTCCCCAACAAATACGGTAAAAGAACCGCCGAAAAAATACAGGTTATGACCCCGACACGCAAGGGAATATGCGGCACCGAAGGACTTAATTTAATGCTTCAAAACACCTTAAATCCCCACGACGGAATAAAGAAAGAGATCAATTTCCGAGGCGTTATATTCCGTGAATGCGACAAAGTAATGCAGATTAAAAATAATTACTCTATGATATGGGAAAAGGACGGCTATACGGGAAACGGAATTTTCAACGGAGATATCGGTACCGTTACGGATATTGATACCGCCGAGGGCAAGCTGACAGTGGACTTTGATGAGAGAATATGCGAGTACGATTTCTCATCCCTTGAAGAACTCGAACACGCATGGGCGATAACCGTGCACAAAAGTCAAGGCAGCGAGTATCCCATAGTTATTTTACCTCTCTGCTCTTGCGCACCCATGCTTCTAACAAGAAATCTGCTTTACACAGCAGTAACGAGAGCCGAAAAGATGGTTATACTTGTCGGAAAGAAATCCGTTCTTGAACAAATGGTGAAAAACGACAGGCAGGCAGAGAGATTTACGGGATTACCAATGTTCTTAAAAAAACAGACAACATAATCTACAATCATAAAAACTATTAAAACAGTTTACATTAAGCGGAGGCATCCATTGAAAAACAGACTTAAAATTGTATGTACCGACATTTCAAGTGTAACCAAGGGCGATATTGACATTTCGGTTTTGGATAAATACGGCGAAGTTATAACGTATCCTCACACAGCGCCGTGCGACACAGCAGAAAGAATTAAAGATGCCGATATCGTGCTTGTCAACAAAACGGTTATCGGAGAAAAGGAGATGCAACATGCCGATAACTTAAAATACATCGGTATTTTCGCAACCGGTTTTAATATAATCGACCTTGAATATGCAAGAAAAAGAGGTATAACCGTTTCGAATGCAGGTCAGTACTCTACAAATGCCGTTGCGCAGCACACATTTGCGCTCATGCTCGAACTGTATTCAAAAGTCGGTTTTTACAACAGCTTCGTTCAAAACGGCGGTTGGAAAAGTGCCGAAATTTTCACCGCATTTGTCGGAGGGACAGATGAACTTTACGGAAAAACGCTCGGAATCATCGGTTACGGAAGTATAGGACGGGCAGTAGCGAGAATCGCCGTATCCTTTGGGATGAATGTAATTGCCAACACAAGAACTCCGAAATCCGACAGTGCCGTGGAATTTGTCTCACTTGATGAACTTCTTTCAAAAAGCGATATTATAACAC
>CAZCSZ010000067.1:0-6202 GCA_964501305.1 uncultured Ruminococcus sp. | reverse complement strand
GTTTATCATAATGTACAGGAAGAAGCAGTACTGATTTTACAATCGGCTTTCAAATCAGCCTTAAGCGAATACTTTATACAAGGATTGTTTCCGGTGATGAATCCTGAAAAGGCTTCATCGCTGTTTTCGAATAAGCTTTGGACTAAACCTTTATAATGGCTGTGAGATTGTGCTGTTTTACGGAGAGTTTTCGCCACTCTGCCGCATAATTTACATTTAGGGAAAATATATCTCGGAAACGGAATAAAATTTAAAAAAATATGCCTTGTCCCCCTAAAACGGCGTTTTTTGAGGGGGACAAACATTTAAATATAAGTATAATATATAATACAAGTTTGAAAGACGGTATACATCTTGTGCCTTGCAGACTAAGCGTAACCGTGTGGGTAAACGTGAATAAATCGGACAAACTCTCGGCGCAAAAAACGGGAGCCCACCCGCATTAAACTTTCAAGCGTCGGCTTAAAAGTCGAAAATATTATAATTCAAAAATGGTTTCGCATATCTTCATCTTGCGGAATTGCTTTAAACTGTTTACAGGAGGACAAAATGAAAACAGCAATTAAAGGCAAAAGAGTGTTGAGTCTCCTTCTCGCACTGATTATCACAGCGGGAATGTTCCCTCTGTCCCTTATCCCGTCTCTTGCGGCTGATATTGTCTATGCCGACAGCCCGAAATGGGTATCTGTCGGTGCCGACAGCGCTGCAAGCGATGAGGAGAATTACAACGGGCCTACAGGTCTTTTGACCTTGCTTTCCGACGATACTGCCTCGGGCGGAAACTATACAGGCGATACCATGTACATAAGGCTTGAGAAAGACATATCGGTGGATTTCGAGAGAATCATCAATGACCGTAAAAACGAGACCAACGACGGTTACATGAATATTCATGTTAACGGCAAGAAAGTACTTGACCTTAACGGACACAAAATCAAGTCCAAAATGATGTTGGGAGACGGTGAGCCGATTTACGAAGCATGTTATAAAGGCTCATTCCTTCTCGTGTACGGCAATCTTACCGTTGTAGACAGCAAGGGCGGCGGTGAGATGAAGTCCGATATGCAAATTAAAAAGTACCGTCCCTACGGTACATACCATTACGATTTGTTCCACGTTATGGACGGCGGAGAACTCACGATAAACGCACCCGGTGCGACTTTCACAAGCGGCCGTTCCGAGAAATACTACGATGACATCGACTATTTTTTAAGAGACCACTATTATCGCAGTCAGTCAAACGGTTCCGCAGTTGACGTACACGCCGGCGGCAAACTCACCGTTGCGGGCGGTACATTCAACGGCAGAGGATACTCATGGTACAGACGTGACCACGGTTACAAGTTTGAATGTGCGGCTGTTCTTGCCGATTACGATTCCACTGTACATATTATAGACGGTAATTTCTACGGCAGAGGCGGCGCCGATGCTCTCGACATTTCCGATACGGCGGATATAACCGTTGAATCGGGTACATTTGATGTATTTAAAGTGGATCGACTTGCCGAAACGAAAAACAGCGTAAATACGTTTAGTATCGTCGACGGTTGGTACGGCGATGTCGGACTTCCCGACAGAGTGAAAACTCAGCTTGTTGACAAAGGCATTGCCGTTGAGATAGTAAAGAACGGACATGACGTTACGGGTGATGAGCTGGATAACAGCACTCTTGTCACGGACAGGAGCACAAGCAAAATCACAGTCCGTCCCACAAGCGGAAGTAATAATTCAGACAGCCGTGTAAGCATTGTATCCGAAAGCGGCGCATACAGCGCAAATACGTACACCGCTTCATCGGGAGACACTTACATAGTCAATGCCTCATATAAAAATCCTTATTTCTCTAAAACGGCATTGGAGCTTTCACAGGCAAACTACCGTCCCGCCGACAAGGAATTCGGCAAAAACAGCGCCGAATATTATCTCATATGGACCTTCACTCTCCGTGACAGCAGCGGTTCAAAAGTCGCTGACCTTGCCAAAGTCACAACTCCGAGTGAACAGACATCTGTCAGTGTTGACCTAATTTCCGAATACGGCCTTTCAAAATGGAGGAATTTGAGTAAAGGCGATTATAAAATTCGCTGCGAAGTAACCGAGTGCTGGAAGGGTGAGCATACATACAAGAGCACGTGGAGAAACGAAATGCTGTTTGCCGTCAGTGACAATGCGCTTCTCACCTATCTTTCGGGCATATCGGACTTTAAACTTGATTTTAATGTTACGCATACGAAAGACCTTTATGTCGGCGACGCGCAGTATTTGTCCTTTGAACTTGATTACAGTACTGCCGATGACCTTAGGGAACTTCGGGATTTCTACACGAGTTTTTACGGCGGATTCGATATAATGGTTTCATATATTGTTGAAACTTACAGTCCGAAAGGCAACAGTTACAGTACAAGCACCGAACCGAAGCCGATAACAAGCACCGTATCCGTCGGTGTACCCGACGGTGCGGGCCCCAAGGTTATAATAGCAAATGTTTATATTCCTAAATTCAATGAATCCACTCATAAAATAATCGGATATGACGTTCTCTCGGTAAGAAAGAATTTCCTTCTTTTGCCGACTGCAACCAAATGTGTTGACAGTACATCGGAAACCGTGGGATATCACAAGCCCGTATCGCTGTTTCTCACCGACAGCTATGTGGAGTATTACACGGCGGAGGATGTATGGGGTGCGCCTTTGGCGGACTACGGTACGTTCTCGTGGCAGTGGTATTCAATCGATGAACACGATGTAGGAGCCGACGTTGGCATTCACGGCATCGGAACGCCCTACAGCAAATACACGGTAGCGGCGGAAAACAACAGGTATAAAATTTCAAGAGACGGAACATACCGTCTTGCATTCAGTTACATTACGAATGACGGTTCTGAGCCGGAAGAGTTCGTTTCCGTACCGATTGACATATACGCAAGCAACACCCAGGGGTTGAGAATTGCCACTCTCAGCGGTACAGCGTCGGTACGCCCAACGAAAGAAGAACTCGGCAAGGCTCCATTGAGACTTGACCTCGGAGAGGGAAGCTGGGGTACGGTTGAGAAAGTCACTCTTTCAATTAAAAGCCGTCCCTCGCAAGTCGCACATTCCTTGGCAATTGAAGGAGAATCATATTTCTCACCTGCGGTAAGAAAGTCATATTACCTCTTTAATCTCTACAACTTTACAGGCATCAAAGATGCAATAGCCAACGGCTGTGCGGGAGGTGAATATACATTCCGTGCGACGGTTTACGGCAAAGATATATACGGGTACAGTTATAAAGAGTACACCGACGAGTTCAACGTAACGTTTGAACAGGAGGCAGAAGGATACGGGCTTATAGTCAACGGAGAGTACCTCGGTCGCGGATGGTCTACTGAAGAAGAGGCAAATGCTCAGGTAGTACCTCTGTTTATTAACAGCGCCACTCCCGAAATCACATTGCAGGTGGCATATTATCCCGAAGGTGCGACATTCGACCCCAACAACAGTTACACTTCCTATTCGTGGTACGGTTCGAATTGTTCTTTCCTCAAAGGAATAAGCGGTAGCAATACAGACACATATCAAATGTCCATAACAGCTCCCGGCGTGGGTATTATGTCAGTTTATCACAGCGGCGAATGGATATATTACAAAATCTGTGTTCCCGTCACACGTGTTGAATTTACAACGCCGAATTACGAGAATTACATAGGAAAGGCATATTCCGAAATCAAACCGACGAATGTGTCTCTCTATGCGGCATGCGGCAAAAAGACGTCCGGTTCAGAGCTTTTGCTCCATGAAGGATATGAACCTTATTTCTGGGAAAAAGGAGCATTCTTCAATGCTGACAAGGTTGTTGAATTAAATGACTTCGGTACTATCAACTTTATGCTGCATCTCCCGACATGGCAATGTTTCCCGCTTGAAGAAGTCAGTGAAGACAAATACATGGTTGACCTTGACAAAGTTTCGGTAACGATTAACCATGTCGACGGAACAGGAGAGACTTTGTCCGCTGCTGCAAGAGATGCATACATGAGCTGGGATAAAGATTACTGCAACGCCGATGACAGTTATTCCGACCTAACAAGTTATGCGGGCTTCAAGGTAACCGATGAGGTGTTTGTCAAAGACAAAAATGCGACTTACATTGACCTTGTGACGGTAACTACAACCGAACCCTGTGTCGGAGACCCCATCAACGAAGGTATTAAGATTTACTCCGGTGACGGCTCCGAGTGGCAGCAACTCGGTTTCACTTGCAAAGCGGGTGATATTTCAACACTTTCCGATATTTCGACCGAGAAAGGCAAAGATGTTATATTTGTCCGTTCGAGTACGGTAAGTAAAGCAACAGCCGATACTGCGGGAGAACACTATTCAAGTGCAAACGGAGCTAAAGCGGAGAGCGGAAAATCGTGGGCATACAGTTCCTTCCTTAACGGCAAGTACGAAAACGGAACATATTTCCATGAACTTTCGCTGTACACGAATACAGACCCCGCCGCAGACGGCACGAAGTATTACTTTGCACCTAATGCAAGGGTAATGATGAACGGACAGCTTCTTAATATTGAAGATACTGTAGGTTACAACAAGGGAAACGACTGCAGTTATCTTGCGCTTAATTACTTTTATGAAGTGGGAAGCGTTCTCACCGTTTCCGAAATCGACATTGACGGTATAACTCCTCTTCAAGGTAATTTGCCCGCTACATCCGACGAAGTTAAGCTTTCGGCTACATATAAAGACGGAACGAAAGACAGCGGAAAAGTCGAAATCAAGTCGATGCAATGGTTTGTCGATGCCAACAACAACGGCAAATTCGATGACGGAGAGAGTGTTAAAGCCAACTTCTGGGGTGACGGTACATACAAAGCCGAAAGCAGTACTCTTTGGTGGGACGGAACGTTCCTTCCGGGCGTTGAATACAGCGTATGGGTACAGTTCGGAAGTGATGCGGCAGCTCTCAGGTTCGCATCCGACCTCAAAGCCGACTGCGACGGTGTTACACCCGTCTTTGATACCTCGACATCCTTTACGGCTAAATTTGCGGCTGACTTCACAATAAGGAAGATTTCCATAAAAACTTCCGAAGGTGAAGATGCGGCAGACCCCGCAAAGCGCGACCCGCTTGCACTTGCAAGTGCAAGCAAAGCATTTAACTTTAAAAGCATCGGTGTATTCAAGCACAAAGATTATCCGGGCGCAACGGCTGATACCAACGTTCACTACTTCATCAGTGGCGGAAATATCGGTACCGAAACGCTTGGCGGCGGTAAATATTTCTATGAGTTTTTTGTCTCGATTAAAGATACAGTCTATACTATCGGCAGCAACGTTGAAGTCCTTGTTAACGGCAAAAACTACGGAGAAACGTTTGCTCCGAACAGAAACGAGATAGTCATTGAAGGTTCGGGCTATTCGTTTAACTGCTACTACTGCTTCACGGTACCGGGCCCCGCAATAACAACCGTCGCCGTCAGCGGTACGGTTAAGAGCAGCGGCAGTGCGACTGACGATGTAACCGTTAAACTTATGAGCGGCAATACAGTGGCATATGAGACCATAGTCAAAGGCAACAGTGCAAGCTTCAAATTCGATAGCGTTGAAGCAGGCACATATACGTTGACTGTAACCAAAAAAGGTCACTATCCCTCAAGAACCAAAATTACCGTTGAAGGTGAAGCACTCACCAAAAACGTAACCTTGTCCGCTATTACCAACACGGGTATTTTGGGTGACGTGAATGATGACGGTAACGTCAACATGAAGGATATTCTCCTTATAAGAAAAGCAGTTGCGGGTATCGTTAACCTCGACGAAATCAACCAAACAAACGCCGATATGAACAGCGACGACAACATCAACATGAAGGATATCCTCCTTCTCCGTAAGAGCGTCGCGGGTATTATCAGCTGAGTTGTTTCTTGAATAACCAAAAGGGCGCAGTTAAACACTGCGCTCTTTTTATCTTCTCCTGCCTTTTACAAAAGGCTCAACCGAAAACTTTTGAATAAGGGTTCAGCTACAGTGATGAAGTCAAGTAAGGCTTCATCACTTTTTCTTTCGGCTTTTTGGAAAAAGCCTCGGCAAAAACTTTTGTAAAGGAGACAGCAACAGCGGGTTTGTTTGCGGGCGAGTGCCTGTGTTGCGGGGTTTCACCCGGTACCCCTTTGCGGGGTTTCACCCCACACCCCTTTGCGGGGCTTTGCCCCGTACC